>JANOCJ010000137.1:0-7562 GCA_031412115.1 Flavobacteriales bacterium | reverse complement strand
AGTATGGCAATAATGGTTTGCTTTTTTTTACTAAGCAAATGGCGTACGGCTATGGTAACGTTGGTGCTTGCCATGGTTATTCGGGTATTACAACTTCTGATTGTGGTGTAAGCCCTTCTATCACCTCTACATCATCGGTATTTTCAATACCCCGTTTTATATGCACGTACTTATCCTGTCCCTTCACTTTTACTGAGTCGCCCATAACATATTTTTTGGGCAACGTAAGTACTTTGTCTTTTTCTGCCACTATAATGTTAGCCTCTACCAAAGCGTTGGCAACTAATGTGGGCGGCACTTCTGCAAATTCAGCATCAATACGTATTGATTGGTTTTGCTCATTTAGCACAGGGTAAATTTTAATTACTTTGGCCGTAAAGGTTTTGCCTTTGTGCAAATCCATACTAATTGCAATTTGTTGGCCAAGTTGTATTTTGCTTATGTCTTGCTCATCAACCCAAAGCTGCATATAAAAACTGTTTTTATTGCCTACAGCCGCTAGTGGCTCAAAGCGGCGAATAGCCTCGCCGGGTTTTTTGTACAATTCATAAATGCGTCCCTCAGTGCTGCTTTTAACATCGTAGTAGCCGGTTTGGGTATTGTTTATGCTCAGTTGGTTTTTTGCATTTTCGTAATCAAGCTTAAGCTGGTTGCGGGTTTTGGTATAGCGGCCCTTCGCACTTTTAACGTCGTTTTGCGATGTTTCGTAACGCACCTTGGCGCGGTCAAATTCTACTTTAGAGGTACTTTTCTGGTCCCACAAATTCTTTTGGCGTATATAGTTTATCGAGTCGTCGGCCAGCTTTATTTGCAAGTTGGTTAGTTGCAATTTTAGCTCTTGCAACACCGGCGAGTTCTCCCCATAATTTTCTTCGGCCAACTCAAAAATATTGCGGGCAGTAGCGCTTTGGGCTTGTTGCGTAGCATTATCTATAGTAAACAAAAGTTGACCTGCCGAAACACTGTCGCCCTCACTAATATGGCGTTGTAAAATTGTACCATCGGCCAGGGCATAAATTTTATAATCGTTCATAGGCACAATTTTGCCCGAGGCATAAACGGCCTCAACCAACTTCTTTTCTACCGGGTGAGTTGTTTTCTCTCTCTTACAAGCCGAAAGCATTGTAATTACAACTAAAAGGAATACTATGCATTGTCTATATTCTCTCATATAAGAATCTATAACTAATCAAACAAATGTAATGGCAAATGGTTATTCAATATCTGATAAATATCAGCAATCTACTAAAGATGTTTATCTGCTTTTACAAGCTTATTTCCAACAGATTTTTTTCAACGTTGAAAGAAATCCATGCAAAAATTTCACTGTTGTAAAATTTTACTTTTTTACTCGTTTTGATGCGAAAAATTTCAAATAATTTCATTTTTTGAACAAAAAACAGCACTTAATATAGCTTTTTGTATGCGAAATTTGCGTTTGAGGATACAACTTTGCATGGTATTGGTGCTATTATCGGCCCATAGGTATATGCTATTAGATAAGCTTTAGGGCAAAATAGGAGTACAACTACACTATCTGCCTACTTGACTTATATATGGGTTTCAGTCGCCAGCATAGCTATACGCCTTATTTTCCGTATATTTACAATATTCAGTATTTTCGCCGTTAGTATAAATATGCTCTCAAAAGTAAAATATGCAGCATTATGTGTATTACTGTGTATTACAGTAAACGTGTTTGCCACGCACAACCGTGCGGGAGAGATTACCTACCGCCAAATTGGCGATTTTACCTACGAGGTTACCATTGTTACCTACACCAAAATATCGAGCCCCGCCGATAGGCCCAAGCTATTCCTTAACTGGGGCGATAATACTGCCGACTCGCTAGACCGTGTGTCGGAAACGCCCGTGGGTAACGACACTAAGCGCAACCTGTATGTGGGAACCCACACCTACCCTGGCGCCGACAGCTATACCATGTGGTTTGAAGACCCTAACCGCAACGGAGGGGTACTGAATATTCCCAACTCTATAAACGTACCATTTTACATACAAACTACGCTTGTTATAAATCCATTTTTGGGTTTCAATTCATCGCCCATACTGCTAAACCCGCCTATTGACGATGCTTGCGTAAACAAGCTGTTTGTGCACAACCCCGGAGCTTACGATGCCGAAGGCGACAGCATATCATACAAACTGGTGGAATGCCGCGGCGAAGATGGGTTGAATGTGGTTGGCTATTCGTACCCTGATGCTTCTACATCGTTTACCCTCAACGCATTAACAGGCGATTTAATTTGGAATGCGCCGCAGCAAATTGGTGAGTATAATGTGGCTATTTTAATTGAAGAATGGCGCGATGGGGTGCTGATTGGCAGCATTATCCGCGACATGCAGATTAAAATTTATAACTGCGATAATAACCCGCCCGTTATTACTACGCAAACGCAGCTATGCATTACCGCAGGCAATAATTTGACGCAAGCCGTTACAGTTGACGACATTGATAATGATTTAGTATCTATACAAGCTACGGGCGGGCCGCTGCAACTAACGCCTCCGGCTACCTTTCCCGAATCGGTTAATGTGGCTGTGCAACATACCGACACCCTACGCTGGCAAACCGATTGTGTGCATGTACGCAAACAGCCTTATCAGGTAAGTATTAAGGCTACTGATAATAGCATCCCTATAAATTTAGTGGATATAAAGACCATTTTAATAACGGTTGTAGGGCCTGCGCCGCAAGGGCTAACGGTAAACCCTATTGGCAACAGCATGGTGGTAAAATGGAATAAGCATATTTGTCCACAGGTAACGGGCTACAAAATATACCGCCGCACAGGCTTTTTTGGCTACGTTCCTGCCAATTGCGAGACCGGTGTTCCAGGCTATACAGGTTATAGTTTAGTTGCAACAACAGCCACAAATACCGATACTGTTTACACTGATACCAACAGCGGCGCGGGCTTAGCCCAAGCTACCGATTATTGCTATATGATAGTAGCTGTATTTCCTGATGGGGCGGAGAGTTACGCATCGGCTGAAGTGTGTAATGAATTGGTGAAAGATATTCCGGTATTGACAAACGTTAGCGTTACTACTACCGATGGGGCTACAGGCACTATGTACGTTGCATGGAGCAAGCCCACGCAAATAAATACTTCCGCTGCGCCGGGGCCATATCTGTACCATATTTACCGTTCAGATGGGTTTAATTTACAGAACCCCATTTTGATAGATTCGTTGCTAACGCTGAATGATACGCTATACAACGATGCGGGATTAAACACCACTTCCCTACCCTATTCTTACCGAATTGATTTGATAAATAATACGCCTAATAACCGCTTCGTTATTGGCTCGGCAACGGCAGCATCGTCAGTATATTTAACGGTTTTGCCGGCTGATAATGAATGTCAACTAACATGGCAATTTAACGTTCCGTGGACTAATACTTTTTATGAAATTTACCGCAAAGCCCCGGCACAGGTGGGCTTTACGTTGCTTGATACTACCAGTCAGTTAAGCTATGTAGATAATGGCTTGGCTAATGGGCAGCAGTATTGCTATTACGTGCGCAGCATTGGCACCTACGCCGCACCGGGCTATATCAACCCCATTATTAATTTGTCGGAAGAAGCGTGCGCCAGTCCTATTGATACCGTTGCTCCTTGTCCGCCGGTAGCTATGCTTACCTCGCTTTGCAATGAAGGTGAAAACACCGTAAGCTGGCACCCGCAGGCTTTGCCTTGCAGCGATGAGATTGTTAGCTACCAATTGTACTACCAACCCTTTGCTAATGAGCCTTTCCAAGTGCTTAGCAGCTTTAGTGCAACAGATACCAGTTACCTGCACCAAAATTTAACATCGGTGGCAGGCTGCTACTATGTTACAGCGACTGATTCTACCGGAAATGAAAGTGTTCCATCGGCTAGTGTTTGTGCCGATAATTGCCCAAACTATTCACTTCCCAATGTTTTTACCCCTAATAATGATGGAAAGAACGATGTTTTTCAACCCTTTCCCTACAAGTATGTTAAAGAAATCAGCATAAAAATATACAACCGCTGGGGCACATTGGTTTTTGAAACCACCGACCCTGATATTAATTGGAAAGGCACCATAAACAATGGCGACAAACCATGCTCATCGGCTACGTATTACTATGTTTGCGAAGTCAATCAAATTCAGTTTGACGGCATAAAAGTATACAAACTGGCAGGCTTTGTACTATTGATAATGGAAGAACCTGTTAGTGATTAAAAAACCCTTTACCCCACCCCTAACCCTTCTCCGCCTGAGGCGGAAGGGCCAACAAATAAATTATGTTTACCGGAATTATAGAAACCATGGGCCGCATTACGGCCATCAGCCCAAAGGGCAGCAATATTGATATTACTGTAGAAAGCGCTATTACCAGTGAGTTGAAGATAGACCAAAGTGTATCGCACAACGGGGTTTGCCTTACGGTAGTGGCTATTAATAATAACGAATACACCGTTACCGCTATTGACGAAACACTGAAACGCGCCAACATAGGTTTGCTTGCCGTTGGCGATTATGTAAACCTGGAACGCAGCCTAAAACTTGGCGACAGGCTTGACGGCCACATGGTACAAGGCCATGTAGATACTATGGGCGAATGCACCGGTGTAATTGACGAAAACGGCAGTTGGGTATTTAGCTTTAAGCACCCAAAGGCAGCTAGTTTTATTACTGTTGCCAAAGGTTCTATATGTATAAATGGCGTTAGCCTAACAGTGGTAGATTCAGGTACAGATACTTTATCAGTAGCTATTATACCCTATACCTACGAGCATACCAATTTTAAGCACTTTACAGTAGGAACCAAAGTAAACCTTGAGTTTGATATTGTAGGTAAATACCTGCAAAAGCTGGCAACCGCCTACAACTAACTATTGGGCGTAATAAGTGCGAAGCCACGGCCCAATCGAGTCGCGGTTTTCTTCAATAAAATCATACAAGCCGGCAGGCACGGTGCAGGGTGGATAAATTAAATCAAACTTTTGCTTAAAGGCCGCTGCATAAGGCACATTATATAATGCATCAAGCAGATTAAAAGCCATATCGCCTTTGCGCACTACGCCTTTTTTAAAGCATACGTTTAGCACAATTACAGAGTCGCTGCTAATCATATTATACAACTGGGGCTTAATGGCCTTTTTATTCGCCTTTAGTTTGTTAAAGTTTTCATCGCGCACAATGCGCGATTGGCTTGTACTCCAATTAAAGCTGATGCTTGGGGTTAAAATGATAGCAACGGTATCGGGTGTGATTGCTTTGGTGGCAGCGGTTTGGCTAAAGCCTGTAGTATAGGTAAAAGCCAATACTAAAATTACGATTAACTTTTTCATAGGTTGTTTATTTATTTGGTCATTCTAAACTGGGCAATCCAGTATATTAAAGCAAATTGTAACAGCAGCCTTGGCCAAACAAAGTACCAAGCCGGCCCCTCAATACTGCTAAAACACATGGCTGCATGTATGGGCACAAATGCTATTAGCAGCAACATTATTAAAGTTGCCCCCCATTTACGGGTAGCGGGTATTACAAATAATACCCCTGCCAGTATTTCAAAAACACCACTTACGTATATTAAGTTCTTCTCCAGCTGCAAATTGCCCGGCGGAATTATGTATTTGGTAAGCGTAAGGTAAAAGTCAACATCAATAAAATGATAGATGCCACCCCATACAAATGCAAAAACAAACACAAAAAACAATATCTTTTTACCTAGTGTCATAAATTTTTATATCTGATTATCAATTAACTAAATATTATTTTTATAATCAACGTGAAAACATCAATGTTTTAACATTAACTTTGTCCTTTGTAATATTAAACATAAAATTATGACAACCATAAAAGAAAAAGTAAACTACCTAAACGCCGAAATACTAAAAGGCAACATTTTAGGTGTTTTTGAAGAATTGTATGACGACAGCGTAGTTATGCAAGAGAACAATGAAGCCCAGCGCATAGGCAAAGCCATAAACCGCGAATATGAAACAAACTTTGTAAATTCAATAGAAGAGTTTCATGGTGCTGAGATAAAATCAGTAAACATAAACGAAGAAAATGGCACATCGGCAGTTGAATCGTTTATGGACTTTACATTAAAGGGTTATGGCCGCGTAAGCCGCACCCAAGTAGCCGTTCAAAAATGGGAAAATGGCAAAATAGTTTCTGAACGCTTTTATTATTCAAATAACTAATAAATACCTATAAAACTTAAAACAATGAAAAAAGTAAGAATCATTTCGGCTGTAGTAGCCACCGCAGGTTTAATTACCTTATCAGCTTTTACATTAAAAAACACCGGCGTAGCAGCAACTAAAGAAGCTACCGCAGAAACAACCACCACTGGCACGGCTGTGCAAAAATGGGAGCTTGACCGTTCGCATTCAAACATTGGCTTTTCGGTAGAACATATGTTGGTATCTGAAACAACAGGCAAATTCCGCAAATTTGAAGGTTCATTATTGGCAGACAATGCTGACTTTACCGATGCGCAGGTTGAATTTACTGCTGACGTTAACTCTATTGATACGGAAGATGAAAAACGCGATGGCCACTTAAAAAGCGACGACTTTTTTAATGCAGAAAAATTCCCTCAAATTAAATTTAAAAGCAGCGGTTTTAAAAAAACTGATGGTACCAAATACATATTAAGTGGTGATTTAACTATACGCGACGTAACCAAAAAAGTAGAATGGGCAGTTATTACCAGCGGCATACAAAAAGACCCTTGGGGCCAAACCAAAGCCGGCTTTAGGGCTACCGTAATACTAAACCGTTTTGATTATAACCTAAAATGGAACACTTTAACCGAGGCAGGTGGCGCAGTTGTAGGTAAAGACGTAACTATCAAGGTTAACGTTGAATTTAAAAAATTATAATTCGAAAAAATATTTAATTTTGCAGTCCCGGCCTAAAGTTTCCGGGACTGCTTTATTATCATGGGAATAGGAGAGGACATAAAACAGGCGCGTTTCCGCAGCGAGTGGCAAAAAGCCACCATTAATATGTTATACACCCACTCGTGGGTTAGCGAGCGTATTAAAACATTTTTAGAACAGTACGATTTATCAACCCAGCAATACAATGTATTGCGCATATTAAATGGCAGCTTTCCGCAGCCATTATCAACCCAGGAAATACGCAACCGCATGCTCGATAAAGCATCCGACGCATCACGTATTGTTGACAGGCTAATTGTAAAAGGCTTTGTAACCAAAAAGGTATGCAAAGATGACAAACGGTTGGTTGACGTATTAATTAGCGAAGAGGGCCGCAAACTATTATTGGTAGTAAATGAAAAGGTAGATGCATTAGACGAACACATTTTGCAAAACCTTACCGAAAAAGAAGCGGCAACCTTAAATGAATTGCTAGATAAAATTCGCAAATAACCCACTCATTTTTAGTGGCTTAAATATCTTTTAAAGTTTAGTCAAACTTTTTATCAACCAGCCTTTCTTTATTAATGTTTATTGACTACTTTTGCAGCCGGATTTGAAACCCCTGAAAGACTGTGCAAAGTACTCGATATAACAAACTGAATTTTAAGT
>JANOCJ010000136.1:0-18617 GCA_031412115.1 Flavobacteriales bacterium | reverse complement strand
CTACCGGCTTAGGCCTGGTTAACCATTTAGGTATTGAAGATAAATGCTTTGCAAGGCTGCACACTTTTGGCAAATCGTTAGCGGTGCATGGGGCTATAATACTGGGCAGCCATACACTGCGTAACTACCTAACCAACTATGCGCGCCCGTTTATCTATTCAACCGCTTTGCCGCCTATGGCGTACAGGCAAATTAGGGCAGCCTACCGTTACATGCTCATCAATCCACAAAAAATAGAACAGCTTACTACGCTGATAGAATATTACCGCGCCCAAACGCAAGGCTTGAATTACGAGGTGCTGGATAGCCCATCGGCCATACAGGGCATAGTAGTACCGGGCAATGCAGAGGTGCGCAAACTGGCAAAGCAACTGGAAGAAAAGGGCTTTGACATTCGCCCAATAGTAAGCCCAACAGTAAAAAAAGGCTCAGAACGTATCCGAATCTGTTTACATGCGTATAACACCACGCAACAAGTGGCCGATTTGGTCGCCCTCTTATCTAACTAGATGTTAAATTCGTTAAAAAGCGTGAAGTATTTGCTTGTAGCTTTCTTCATGTTTTCGTTTCTACTGGCAAACAGCCAAACATTTATTAGTATTACTGCCGGCCCCCAAACGTTAAGCCCAAAGAACAGCATTCCTATTAATCCGGGTTTGGCCTCATCAATTCGCCCTAAAAAAGGCATAGCCTTTACTTTTGAACCAGAGTGGCGCAAAAGCAACCTTTTTACCTTTGGCGTTATATTCAGCCATTCGCAATTTGGTTTTGAAAAACACAACAATAGTAGCGTAAGCCAAGCTATGCTCAATTTTAAATTCCCCTTCACCATTAAAAGGGTGCAACCTTATATAGCCGTTGGTGCAGGGTATTTAAACTACACAGCAAATGAAACAATATTCGAGACTGATGATAGAAATACGGTGGAAAACCATACCACGTTAAGCAATCATTATGTAGGTATAAGCCCCTCCATTGGCCTTACCTATATTATTACCCAGAAATTTAGAATAACAGCAAACTACAGGTATAATATGGGCATATATAGCCAACAGGCTTTTGTGTTTAATGCTATAAACTCTGGCTTTAACATAGGCTTCAACCTATTTATTCGCTCTAGGTATACTAAGGCATAAAAAAGCCCCTCTACTGATAAACAGCAAAAGGGCTTTCACTCAATAAAACTATAATATTATATCTCCGACATCCAGTTAAAAATATCGGGTGCCTGACCGTATTTAATTTGATCTAATTGGTCTTTAAGGGTAGGAGAGAAGGGGCGCTCACTCATAGGCGGCAACTCCAAATCCATAGACTTGTAGGTAATTTTTTGGAACGGCGCTACCGATGCCGCTGTGCCGGTACCAAAGGCATCGCGCAGCAGGTTGTTTTTATAGGCCCACAAAACTTCGTCAATAGTAATTTTGCGCTCCTCCACTTTATGGCCGGCGTTGCGCACCAGTTGCAATATACTGTCGCGGGTTACGCCATCTAAAATACAGCCGTCCAAGGCGGGGGTAACAAGCGTTTCGCCAATGGCAAAAAACACGTTCATAGTACCGCTCTCTTGTATGTATTTATAGTCGGGGCTTTCCATCCACAACATTTGGTGGTAGCCTTTGGCTTGCGCCTCTACCTGGCCTTTCATGGCGCGGGCATAGTTACCGGCTGCTTTGGCAAAGCCGGTGCCACCATAGTCGGCACGTGTGTAATGGTCGCTTACCAATATGTTAAGTGGTTTGCTGTAGTAGTTGGCCGCAGGGCTAAGCAACACCATATACAAAAAGCGCTCGCTGGGTTTTACACGCAGCAGCTCTTCGGTAGCAATCATAAACGGGCGTATGTATAACGATGCGCCTTCTTCATCAGGCACCCACAGGCGGTCAACATCAATTAATTCGGTAATCGAATCAAGAAATAAATCGCGCGGGATTGTAGGCATAGCCATACGTTCAGCCGAGGTGTTAAAGCGCTCCCAGTTTTTCTCCGGGCGAAATATTTTTATCTTCCCGTCGGGCTGCTTATAGGCTTTTACCCCTTCAAAAATAGCCTGCCCATAGTGGAACACCGACGATGCCGGGCCCATAGGGATATTTTGAAAAGGCATAATACGGGCGTTTACCCATTGCCCTTCGGTATATTCAGCAATAAACATATGGTCGGTAGTAACCGAGCCAAAGTCGGGAACAGGTGAGCCTATCTGCTCTTTACGAGCATTGTCTGACAGGGTAACCTCAAAACGATGTGTGAGTGTAGCCATAATAATCCAATTTCCAAATCCGGGGTAAAAATACTAATTATTTACCACTTGGTTAGTTTGCCCTGTAGCTTAACACTAGGGTAAAACTTATATTATATCAGATATAAAGACAAGTATGGAGGGAAAAAGGTTTAAAACCTCACCCCTTTCTCCCTTCTCTTTATTCAGGGATTCATTCCCCTCTCCATTTGATGGAGAGGGGTGGCTTGCGCAGCAAGGCGGGGTGAGGTACCTTTGCCCCATGAATTTCCTTCCGCACGCTATTGAAGATTACGCCGAGGCGCATACCGCCCCCGAGAATGATTTGCTGGCTAAAATAAACCGCGATACGCACCTAAGGCACCTGCAACCGCGTATGCTTAGCGGGCATTTGCAGGGCCGCATATTAAGTATGATGAGCAAAATGCTTAAACCCAAGCGCATACTGGAAGTGGGTAGTTACACGGGTTACTCTGCCCTATGCCTTGCCGAAGGCTTAGCCGAAGGCGGCAAAATAATTACCATTGAGGCTAACGAAGAACTGAAACCTACGTTAGAAAACCACTTTACGCAAAGTGCGTTTAAGGATAGTATTGAACTAATTATTGGCGATGCAAAAGAAATAATTGCCGGGTTGGAAGGCCCTTTTGACTTGGTGTTTATTGATGCCGACAAGGGCAACTACCCCTTGTATTACGATTTGCTGATTAATAAAGTACCCAGCGGTGGCTACATTATTGCCGACAATGTTTTATGGAGCGGCAAGGTAGCCACTAAGGTGGATGATGGCGATTTGGATACTAAAGCTATTATGGACTTTAACTCCATGGCCCATGCCGACCCCCGTGTGGAAAATTTATTGCTGCCCGTTAGGGATGGCCTAATGGTTTTGAGGAAAGTTTAAGGTAGATTTGCACTAATGATTTTAACTAAGCGCTGGGTAATACAACAAGTTGATGATGCCGAAGCTGTTGAGCGACTTAGCAGCGAGTTGAACATTAACAAAACACTGGCGCGTTTGCTGGTGCTGCGCGGCGTTAAAACTTTTGATGAGGCCAGGAATTTCTTTCGGCCGGATGCCAGCCACCTGCACGACCCCTTTTTAATGCTGGGCATGGATAAGGCGGTTAACCGCTTGTTGGATGCCATTGAAACCGGAGAGAAAATTTTAATTTATGGCGATTATGATGTGGACGGAACTACATCGGTAGCGCTGGTATATTCTTTCCTTAAAAATTATTACCCCAATATTGGCTATTACATTCCCGACCGTTATAAAGAGGGCTACGGCATTTCTACCGCAGGAATAGATTATGCCAAAGAGAATGGCTTTACGTTGATTATAGCGCTTGATTGCGGCATTAAATCGATAGATAAAGTGGACTATGCTGTTGGGCTTGGTATTGATTTTATTATTTGCGACCACCATTTACCCGGAGAGGAGGTTCCTAAAGCTGTTGCAGTATTAGACCCTAAACAAGAGGGCTGCGATTATCCTTATAAAGAACTTTCGGGTTGTGGTATTGGCTTTAAGCTGATGCAGGGCTATTGCATAAATCAAGGCATTGAAATAGCTGCGCTGCTAAAGTATATCGACTTAGTAGCCGTAAGCATTGCTGCCGATATTGTACCCATAACCGGCGAAAACCGCACCCTTGCCTGTTTAGGTTTGAACAAGCTAAACACCAACCCCATACCGGGTTTAAAGGCTTTGCTTGAGTTGAATAAACAACAAAAAGAAATGTCAATTTCTGATGTGGTGTTTATCATAGGCCCACGCATAAATGCTGCCGGGCGTATAGAAAATGGCGCACGCGCGGTGGAGTTGCTTATATCTGAACACATTGATAACGCTTTATTACCCAGCGCCGACATTAACGAAAACAACAACACCCGCCGCGACTTAGACCGTGCCATTACCCTAAGCGCGTTGGATATGATACAGAATGACGACCGCTACACCAACCGCCGTAGCACCGTGGTTTACAGCCCCGATTGGCACAAAGGGGTTATAGGTATTGTAGCATCGCGCCTTACGGAAGTGTATTACCGCCCTACCATTGTGCTTACGCAGTCGGGCGATTATGTGGCAGGCTCGGCACGCTCAGTAAAGGGTTTTGATGTATACGAGGCTATTTTGGCGTGCAGCGATTTGCTGATACAGTTTGGGGGCCATAAATTCGCCGCAGGCCTTACTATGCACGTAGATAAGGTGGATGAGTTTATAGCTAAGTTTGAAGAGGTGGTTTCGGCTACAATTACCGAGGAATCGTTAACGCCCGAAATTGAGGTGGATGCGGAAATCAACTTCAACGAAATAACAGCTAAATTTTATGATGTATTGCGCCAGTTTGCCCCCTTTGGCCCGGGCAATATGAACCCCGTTTTTTTAACTAAAGATGTGAAAGACCGTGGCTATGGGCGCGTAGTTGGGTCTGACCATTTAAAGCTTGATTTGCAGCAGGAGAACCCCAATGTGTTTTTCAATGCTATTGCCTTTGGGCAAGGTCACCAACTGGAAAAGATAATGCGCAAACTGCCTTTTGATGTTTGCTACGCTATTGAGCCCAATGAGTGGCAGGGCAAAATTACCTTGCAGTTAAATGTAAAGGATATGGCGTTTTAGCAACCCCATGCAACGTCATCCCGCACTTGATGCGGACTGCGAGCTTTATTTAATAATGCGAAGCGCTGATTATCTCCGACTGTGCGGATAGGGATTGCTATCATCTTAGGGGATCCCTGCTTTCGCAGGGATGACATCATCAACTTTTTACCACAAACAAAAAGGGCCTCCGCCTTTGGCGGAAACCCTTCTCTCAAAAAATATCTATTCCTAAAAACCTTAGTTAGCAACCAATACTTTGCCTGTTTTAAGCATAGTACCATTTGATGCAGTAACGCGGTATAGGTAAAGGCCATTGGTTAGGCCGTTGGTGCTAATAGCTGTTTGGTTAGCAGTAAGTGCAGAAGAACTTACCTGGCGGCCGGTAGCATCAAATAAAGCGATGGTAGCGTTGCCTTTCAAATCTTTCACCATTACGTTTACCACATCAGTAGCCGGGTTAGGGAATACAGTAATGTTGTTGTTGGCATAAACCTCTTCATCAACACCTGAAGGTAGGGTAGAAGGGTCGGCTTGGTAGCGGGCGCCCATTGGGGCATCGTTAGTTGGATCTACCTCAAGGTCTACCAAATAGTATTTGCTGTTAGCAGCAAACCAACGGTAGTTGCGGGTAGTAGCTACCGTTACGCCTCCGTCTAAACCAATAAAGCCGGCTACTAAACCTGGAATTAATTGCCAGCCTTGTTGTATACCAAAAAGCACATTGCCGTTAGGCGAATAAATCCAAACGCTGTCAATAGTAGTTTCGTCTATTTTATCGCGAATGGCATTATATGTGCCTAAAGGAATGGTTAAAGAACCTTCGGCATCAATGTTATGCTCAGTGTAAAATATGCGGTGAAAGCGTGCCGAGTCAATACCATAGCTACCGGCTTGTGTGCTTATATCAATTACTACATCAATTTCTGATGTGTCTTGAAAATTAACACCTACCTGGGCAGGAAATAACATTAGCGTTTGGCTTGGGGTTACAGGGGCTGTAACAGGGAATGGCGCACCCATAATTTGACCGGCAAGGCCAAGTAACTCAACACCGTTTGCGCTTTTGTTTATGTATGCATCAGCACCAAATTGCTGAAACGAAATGTTTGATGTTGGAAAATCGCCATAGGCAGGTAAGCCTGCAGGGTCAACAAAGTTAAGGTCTTCAATAGCATCGGGCACAAGGGCGCTAAAGTTCCATGTTTGGCCTGTACCTGCTGCGCCTGCTACAATGCTGCCTGCTACAATGGTATCGTTACCAATAGACAGGTTATCGCCGGGGCTACCAAAATCGGCTTGTGTAATAACAACCTGGCCTTGTACAGCAACTGCAAATAAGCCGGTAAATGCGGTAAGTATAATTTTTTTCATGTGTGTGATAAAATGTATTTCTAACAAAGATAACAAAAAAAAGACGGGCTATACAACCCGTCTTTTTCAAAATTAGTTGCAATAAAATTACTTTGTAACAGAGAATTTGCCTGTACGCAATACGGTTTGGCCGTCTTTTAGGCTGTATATGTACATGCCCGAAGACATTACCGATACGTCAACTTTTTCAATAGCAGAGCCAATTTCAGTGCTGCTTACTTTACGGCCGGTCATATCATAAAACTCAACAGTAAGTGGGCGGTCGCCAAATTGGTGGCCGGTTGTAGCTAGTGTTAACTGGCTGTTTGCAGGGTTAGGGTAAAGGCTAAAATTAATTTTGCCGGCAGCTTGCTCATTAAGACCTGTAGTTAACAATGAAAAATCGTCAAGGTACATAGCCGAGTTAGGCTGTGGGGCAATAATAGGTATGCTGAAAAATGTTGGCGAAATAGCTTTTAAACCATACGCGCTAGACATTGCAATAACGGTTAATGTATCAGGCACGTCGTTGGTTTGGTATTGAATAGGAAGGGCAACCAATTCGTAGGCAGACATGGTAGTGTTAGCAATGCCAAAAGCCTGGCCAACCAATACAGTTTGGTTACCAATGCGTTTTGTTAACTGGATTAAAACAGCGCCAGAGTCGCCATTTTGAGGAAGGTATTTAATGTAAAAAGAAGCACCAATTGGGCGTTGGTTGTAAGGTACACCGGCAGCACCTGCAAGAATGTTTCCGCTAAACAATACACCGGCAAGGGTATCGTATTCGTAGTTAGCACCTAAAAACGCAGCTAAATCTGTAGTTGCCGGTTTGGTAGTAAGTTTGCAAGCAAACTGGCCGTTGTGTACGTCGGTAGTTTTTTCGGCAGTAACAGGTGTGCCAGGAAAAAATTGTCCAACAGCGTTTAGTGTACCCCAGCCATCAGGCTCTTCGTAAGTACCGGCGCTGGTCCAGTTTTCAAAACCGCCTGAATTCATAGGCGTTTGTGCGTATACAGCAGTAAAAGCTGTAGCAGCTGCGATAAGAGTAAGTAATACTTTTTTCATTTTATATAGATATAATTTTTTGTGTTAGTGGGCAAATGTAGCAAAATCATTTAAAAGCCTGCAAATCGCACAGGCGTTTATACAAGCCCCCAAGCGCAATCAACTCATTATGTGTTCCACGCTCGGCAATTTCGCCCTCGTTCATCACTATAATTTCGTCGGCATTTTGTATGGTAGATAGGCGGTGGGCTATAACTACGCTGGTATGGTTTTGTATTAATGCTGCCAAGGCCTCTTGCACCAATCTTTCCGACTCAGTGTCTAATGACGAGGTGGCTTCATCTAAAATAAGTATAGGTGGGTTTTTAAGCACTGCCCTTGCTATGCTTAGCCTTTGGCGCTGCCCACCCGATAGCTTTCCGCCCCTATCGCCAATGTTGTTTTGGTAGCCATTATCCAGCTTTTCAATAAACTCGTGGGCGTTGGCTACTTTGGCTGCATCGGCTATTTGCTGCAGGGTAGCGCCGGGTTTGCCCAGCAAAATGTTGTTGGCAATGGTATCATTAAACAGCACGGTCTCTTGCGATACGATGCCTGTTAGGCTACGCAATGAGTTTATTTTAAGGTCTTTTACATTCTTTCCATCAATTAAAATTTCGCCTTCGGTACAATCGTAAAAGCGGGGTAAAAGGTCGGCAAGGGTAGATTTACCCGCACCCGATGGGCCTACAATAGCAATGGTTTTGCCCTTTTCAATTGTTAGGTTGATATTTTTTAAAACTGTTTGGGTATTGTATTTGAATGATACGTTGCGATACTCAATTTTATTAGCAAACTCAGTAATTGCAACAGCATCTGCCTGCTCGGCAACAGTATCGGTAGCGTTTAAAATATGGTCTATCCGCCCCAGCGATGCAAAACCTTTGCGCAGGCTGTACCATGCCGAGGTTAATGATTTAGCAGGGTTTAGTATCTGCGAAAACAGCACAATGTAAAAGATAAACTCCTCAGGCGTTAGCTTTTTATCGCCACCCAAAATAAGGCTGCCGCCTAACCATATTAGCACCACCATTACGCCCACGCCCATAAACTCGCTAAGGGGCGATGCTAAATCGCGCCTACGGTAAATGCGGTTTTGCAGGTTTAAAAACGATTTGTTTTCGTCCTTAAAACGATTTTTCATGCTGTCTTCAGCCGTAAAGCCTTTTATAATGCGCAAGCCGCCAAGGGTTTCATCCAGCAGGGTAAGTATCTCGCCCAGCTTGTTTTGGCTTTCAGTACTAACCTTTTTAAGGGTTTTGCCAATGCGGCCAATCAATATTCCAGCCAAGGGCAGTAGCACCAACGATGTTAGGGTAAGTTGTGGGCTTATTATTGCCAACCAAACAAGAGTAATTATGATGGTTAATGGTTCGCGAAAAATCATTTCCAATCCACTCATAATAGACCATTCTACCTCGGCTACATCGCTCGATGCGCGGGCCATAATATCACCCTTGCGCTCGCCCGAAAAGTAGCCCAGTGGCAAGCCCAGTATTTTGTTATAAATCTGCTGCCTTATATCGGCCACAACGCCATTGCGCACCGGCGCCAGGTAGTACATAGCCAAATAGCGGCACAGGTTTTTTAAAAAGAACAGCACCAGTATTACAAAGCACAAGCCCAACAGCGCGTTTTGCTGCCCATAAATGGTAATAAGGCTTGATAGTTTGGTATAAAAATATTCTTTGGCCTGTTGTAAGCTACCGGTATTTACTGCCTGCGCTGCAGGCTCTTCTAACTTAAAAATAAGGCGCAAAAACGGTATAACCATGGCTATGGTAAACAAACCAAATATTACCGATAGGATGTTGAACAGCACATTCAACGCCACAAAAGCGGTATAGGGCTTGGTATAATTAAATAGCCTGCGGATGTTTTTCATGTGAAGCAACAAATGTATTCATTTTTAACTCTCCCCCTGCCAAGGGGGAGTACCAAAGGCTTTGCCTTTGGGAAGGGGGTGGGTGTATGATCCACCTCAATTAATACCACCCCCTTACCCCCTCCTAAATTAGGAGGGGGTGTCACGACAAAGGAGTGACGGGGGTGGTAAAAACAAGCCTATTTTACACAATAATATTTTATTTCGCCCGTTAATGCTGCAATGCAGCCCCTACCGCTTGACAAAGGGGGTGCAGATGTTGTATATTCGCGCCCTCATTAAAAATCACTGAATGAAATTATCTCAATTTAAATTCCGCGTTCCGCCTGAATTAATTGCCGACCGCCCTGCCAAAAACCGCGAAGATGCCCGCCTGATGGTGATTGACCGCAAAAGCAAAAAGATAGAGCACAAGAAGTTTAAAGACATTTTGGACTATTTTGATGACGGCGACGTAATGATATTGAATAATACCCGCGTTTTTCCGGCCCGTATGTACGGCAACAAAGAAAAAACCGGCGCTAAAATTGAAGTTTTTTTATTGCGCGAACTAAACCGCGAAAGCCGCCTGTGGGACGTTTTAGTTGACCCTGCCCGTAAAATACGTATTGGTAATAAACTATATTTTGGCGATAATGACGAGTTAGTTGCCGAGGTAATTGACAACACCACATCGCGCGGCCGTACGTTGCGTTTCCTTTTTGACGGCAGCTACGATGAATTTAAACAAACTATTTATGAGTTGGGCGAAACCCCCATACCTAAAACCATTATAAAACGCACACCCGACGAGCAAGATGCTGAGCGTTACCAAACGGTATTTGCCAAGCACGAAGGTGCCGTTGCTGCCCCAACAGCCGGTATGCACTTTAGCAAAACGCTAATGAAACGCATGGAGCTAAAAGGTGTAAACTTTGCCGAAATTACCTTGCACGTTGGTTTAGGCACTTTCCGTATTGTGGAGGTTGAAGATTTGACCAAACACAAGGTAGATTCGGAAGAGATGGAAATTACCGACGAGGCTGCTAAAATTGTAAATACTGCTAAAGATGCCCGTAAAAAAGTATGTGCCGTTGGCACTACCACTATGCGCGCCATTGAAACGTCGGTTACTACCAACGGCCACTTAAAACCATACAAAGGCTGGACAAATAAATTTATCCTTCCGCCTTACGATTTTAGCGTTGCCAATTGCATGGTTACCAACTTCCACATGCCGCAAACGGTGCTGGTTATGTTGGTATCGGCCTTTGCCGGCCACGACTTTTTAATGGAGGCCTACAAAGTAGCGGTGAAAGAAAAATACCGCTTCTTTACTTACGGCGATGCCATGTTGATTCTGTAATTAGAGAATATTTTATTTTGAAAAGGCCCTTCTTTTACGAAGGGCCTTTTTTATTTTTGTTAATTAGCACCATGCAACACCACGTAATAATAGTAGCCGGAGGTTCGGGTTCGCGGATGAATAATGCCGTGCCCAAGCAATTTATGCTGTTGCAAGGCAAACCTGTGCTGGCCCATTCTATTGAAAAGTTCAGGGGATTTGATGCCAACATTAACATTGTAATTGTGTTGGCCGAAGAACATATTGCCACCTGGAATACATTAAAAGAACAATATAGTATTGATGCACCGCATACCATTGCATTAGGTGGCCCAACGCGTTTCCACTCGGTTAAAAGCGGGCTAAATGCCATTAAATCTACCGAAGGTGTAGTTGGCATACACGATGGTGCCAGGCCATTGGTAAGCGCTGCTATGATATTGGAATGCTACACCATGGCTGCAAAACATGGCAATGCAATACCTGCTATTGCCCCAGCCGAAACGGTGCGCCAGCTTGATGGGGCTATGAGCAAACAGCTTGATCGTAGCCAGCTTCGGCTGATACAAACACCCCAATGCTTTAGGCTGGATGAAATTAAAAAAGCCTACGAGCAACCGTATAACGATTTGTTTACCGATGATGCATCAGTTTTAGAAGCCAACGGCGGCCGCATATTTTTGGTAGATGGCGAACGATCTAACCTAAAAATAACTACTGCTGAAGATTTGCTTATTGCTGAGGCTTTACTAAACTCCTAAACGCCCAAAAGGCGACCTGTTATAGCCGCCCCTTAGGTGTTGTTGCCTTATATTGATTGTACTCGCTTTCTGTTATAATATGAACGTTAAGCCCATGGTAAAGGGGTAAAGTTCAGGCCCTTTATTTTTTTGAAATAATGGGTTTAAAGAGTAGTTGGCAAACAGGCCAATGTGTTTGTAACCTATGCGCGCCATAGCGGTAAAGCGGAAGGGGTTTGTGTTAAAACTGTCAAACTCTTTGTCTTTTTGTTTATCGCCATCTTCAACATATACCATCTTTTGGTGTGCGCGGTATTTCCAGCCTACCATTGCGCCTACCGAAATATGAAATGCATTTTTGCCTTTTTTATCATTGGTAGCAAAGGTTAAAAGCAGCGGCACATTTAGATACGATGTAGTTAGTTTGTTTTTGGTGTATTGGCGTGTGCCTGCACTATCATTATAGTAGCTTACCGTTAACGGAATAGTATCAGGATTTAATATCATGTTTTTACTCTCAAAACGGAAATTGTTAAACTCTAACCCAATACCGGTTGACAGGTAAAAGTTGTTTTTTACTATGGGTATGGTTTTCTCGTACAGGTTAAGCCCTACTGATATTGATTTGCCATAATCAAGCGAAAAAGGTTGGTCGGCACCGGTAAGAGAAAAGCTGCGGTCAGCATTCATCAGGGTGTTTACACCCAGTTCAAGGCCCATCCATACGTGGGTGGGTTTCTTTTTGCGGGCAGGCCTTTTAGAGATGCTTACAATGGTATCGCTATTAATTATATCAACGGTGCTATCTACCACCTCTGGTCCGGGTTTTTTATCCTCAATAATTAGTACTTCGGTTTTGCCAATATTAAGTTTGGTGGTGTCTTTTCCTGCCTTAGGCAAAGTATCGGTTTGCGCATTTATAGCAATGGTGCTAAGTAAAAAGGCTGCTGCAAAAATTGTCTTTATCGTTTTCATGCTAATCGTTTTATTCTGTTGTGATGGTATGACGCCCACCTATTATATTAAGTTACAGCAGGTGCATTTTTTTTAAAAGTAAATTAATTATTCTGCTTTGCGTTTGGCTACAAAGGTGTAGCGCCCAATGTTTATGGCCGATGATGAACCATCGCCTTTTTGGGTAACACCTATATTAGGTTTTTTGCCTGTAATTTTTTGAATGCCCTTGCCACCAAAAAAAGCTAAATCGCCCCACTGAAAACCACGCTCGCCAAGGGTATCTATCCGTGCCGATACCTCTTCGTCATTCACCGATTTTTTTAGCAAATTTTTAGCCCCGCCCCATAGGGTTGCCAATAAGCCCGGGTCATTGGTAGGTATAGCTAAAATAATAGGAAGCGGCGCAGGAGCCATAACGGTTTCATTGTCGCTTGCGGTGTTTAGTGTAGCTAATTTTAACGGGGTATTATTTACTGCTACCAATGTTTCTTTTTCAGGAGAAGCAACAGGGGCAATAACCTCGGGCTGCTTAATATTTGACTTAGGTTGGTAAACGGCTACGTTATTAGTGTTGTTTTTTGATGATGTAACAACAGGCTGTTTTACCACCGATGCGCTATCAATAGTTTTGTTTTTTATAGCAACCGGCGGGTTAATAATTGGCAATTTTCCGTTGGTTGCAAAGCCGGTTTGGGTAGTATTTTGGTTATTGAAGAAAATTGCTGCACCCACCAAAAGTGCTACCGATGCTGCCGCAGCAAGAGCATAGTAAAATGGTTTTACTATTGCATCCTGCTTGAGGGCATCTTTGCCTGCAAAGGTTATTGCAAGGTTAGGCTGTAGTTTTGTTTGGCTATAAGCAGCTAAATGAAAAGCTAATGCAGGTGTTGCAGCCAGCAATTTTTGCAGCTCAGTTTCTTCTGCCACACTTAAACCTTCTTCAATTTGCTTAACGGCTAATTCATCAAAACGGCTGGTATCCGCAGCTGTTTTTTTTAAATTTTCTTTATCAGGAAAATAGATACCATCAGCCTCTAATGTGGCATAGGCAATACCATCCAAATCAATATCCAAATTGGGGTGGGCCGCTAAAAAAAGCAACAATGCTTCATGGTCGGCGGGTGTAATAGTACCCTCGGCCATATCAAGCAAAAATGCTTCGTAATTATGTATGGTTATGCGGCTCATAAAACGTTATCAATACTCACTAAATAATTCTTCAAAAACACCCTTGCCCTAAAAATATACACCTTTACCTGGCTTTCGTTAAGGCCGGTTATTTCGCCAATAGCGGCATAATCATAGCCTTCATAATCGCGGAGCATAATTACGTTGCGTTGTATTTCGGGCAGCTTTTGCAGGGCATCTTCCAAGGCTTCGTATGCGCCGGTGTATTGCTGGCTGTGGCCGTGGCTGCGCAGGTGGCTTTCCTCCATACGGTCAGTACGGTTGCGGCGTATCTTATCCAACATGGTATGGTAAGCGGCTGTAAATAAGTACGACTTTGCCTTTTCAAATGCTACCTCATCCACCTTTTTCCAAACTTTTTCAAACGTGTCCTGCACAACATCGCGCGCGTTGTCTTCGTCGCGCATGTTTTTTAGTACAAAGCGGTACAAACCGTCAGAGTACGCATCAACACATTTATTAAATTCAGAGCGGGTCACGCTATAAGGCTTATTTGGTGGGTAAGACGCGTTAGCAAGGGTAAAGTTACAGCTAAAATGAAATTTTTTCTGTGACACCAAAAATTACCTAGTATTGCACTACCAATTATGAAAATTCTCTTTCCCGTTACCCTATTATTTTACGCCTTTGTTTTTTGTGGCAATGCCGACAGGCAAGCCGTTGCAGAAATATCAATCCCAAACGATTTGTTGCCAAATCTTGATAGCCTTTGCGCTAAAACCAATAGCCTAACCACCCTTGTTAGGGATAATGCCATTACCAAGGCCGAGGCTAAGGACAGTATAAAAAAATATTTTTCGGCATTTGAAGTTTTTAAGAATGATTTTGATAGCAGCGGCTGTTACTTTCCATTAGCGGGCTATACAGCTAAAAATATTGGTGGCAAAAATGGTAATGGCTATATACAAGGCCGCTTTAATTTTTTTGACGGTAACAAGCATACCGGCCATGCTGCGCATGATATTTTTATACACGACGCTAACCAAGATGGTATTGATGATGGTACAAAAGCACCCGTTAACGTATTGAGTTTTACCGGTGGCATTGTTGTATCGGCCGAGGCGGAATGGGACAGTACAAGCGCACAGCGTGGCGGCAAATACTTATGGGTTTATAACCCTTATGATAGCACCCTAACCTATTACGCTCACAACGATAGGCTATTGGTTGACATTGGCGACAAAGTAGCAGCAGGCGATACCATTGCAACCGTTGGTCGCACGGGGGTTAATGCACACAAAAAACGGTCGCCAACGCATTTGCATTTTACCCAGCTTAAGTTTGATAAAACAATGGAGCCTAAGCCGATTAACCCATATAAAAAGCTGCTAACGGCAACACCGGTAAAATAAAATTATACTTTTACTACTATGAAATTTAAACTACACAACGCTCCGGCTATTGTTGGTGGCTTACTCATCATCGCCGCATTTTTTCTGCCGTATATCGACATGATGTTTATTAAACTAACCGGGTTTGAAATGGTGAAGTTGCTGGCAAACCAAGAGCAAGCCGGCATGATGAAAATGAACGAGGAATATTTAATTATAGCGTTAATTATTTGGAGCATGTTTCCGCTATCGGGCATTTTGGCTATACTGGGCGGAGTGTTCAACAAAAAATACCTAACGCTAACAGCGCTGATAATGCTATTACTGGTTATGACGTTAATGCTGGCCGGGCTGGCGTTTAAAAACGAAAAACCATTGTTTTTCTCTTATGGCGATATGATTGGCAGCGGCTTATACCTATCGGTGTTAGGCGCTTTGTTTCTGTTTGGGTTTGTTATTGCCTACCGCAAAGAGGAAGAAAATGCAGGTATACATAAGCCTATGTTCTATATCAGCAGTGCCTTTCTTACCCTGTTTGTTATTTCGTTGGTGTGGTTTAATATGACGGTAGCGTAGGAGTTAAAGCGCCTTCTCTACACTCTCCCAAAGCAATGCAGCCGTTCGATCCCACGAGAATTGTTGCCGTTGTATGCGGCCCTTCTCTATCAATAATTGCCTTAACGCCTCATCTTGCGATAGTTTTATCATTTGGTCGGCAATAGATTGTGGATTGAATGGGTCGGCCAGCAAAACAGCATCGCCCCCAACTTCGGGCATAGAGGTGGTGTTGGCTGTAATAACCGGAATATCGGCGCTCATGGCCTCTAAAATGGGTATGCCAAAACCCTCGAAATACGGAACGTAGGTTAACGCCAATGCACTGCCTAGTAGCTGTTGCAATGCCTCATTTGATACACGGCCGGTAAAAACAACATCGGCTTTATTGTGCATGGTTTCATATGCTTGACGAATGTCGTCCGTCCACCATTTTTTCTCGCCCACCAAAACCAGCTTAGTAGTGTTTTGGGTTGATTGTTTGAAAATATCGAACGCTTTAAACAGGTTAACCAAATTTTTGCGGGGATGGATTAATCCCACAAATAAAAAGTAAGTAGCCCCATTAGTATATTCTAACTGCACCCGCTCTCTTTCTCTTGCTTCAATTGGATGGTACAGGCTATTGCAGCCGTTATACACCACATCAATAGTAGTGGGGTTTATTTGGTACGATTGGGCAATGTCCTGTTTAGAGTATTCCGACACCGTAGCTATGCGCGCAGCCTTTTTAGCAAAGCGCGGAAAAAAGTAATCGTAGTATTTACGGTTTATAGCCGGTAAAAACTCGGGGTGGTGCACAAAGTTAAGGTCGTGTATAACGGGCAGTTGCTTCACATCTGTCCGCAATGATAACCACCCGTCAGGCGACAGAAATAAATCGGGTTTGTGCTTATTAAGTATCTGTGGTACGCCCCAATCGAAGTACAAATACCAAAGCAGCGGGTGGCGGGCCTGGGGGTAAGCAACTACAGGGGTAACGTTGTTTGAAAAGATAAACTCCTCCGTCCACGGCCGGTCAAATATGAAGGTAAAATCTACCTCGGGGTGCTGACGGGTAATACGGCTAAGGGTTTCAAAAGCAAAAAAGCCAATGCCCTCCATTTTATTGCGGAGCAGCAAACGGGTGTTAACGGCTATTTTTGTTTTTTTCACGGCGGTAAAGGTAATAAAACCCCTCTCCCTAAATCCCTCTCCCCTTCAAGGGAGAGGGACTTTGTTGAACCCTCCCCTTTCAAGGGGAGGGCTGGGTGGGGGTAAAAACCCCCTTAAACTAAAATTTCACAATAAAAAGTACCAAAATCATTTGCCGTTATGGATTAGAGTATTATTTTCGCGCCCTATTTATATTTAGTCTAAATAAATGCAAGCAGACTGTAGGATAGTATTATCCACCCTTTTATTACTCATAGGAATTGGCACAGGCCTTAAGGCACAGGTGTTAACGCCCGAAGATTCACTTAATGCCGGTTTGGTGCGTTCAGATAAGCCAACGGTAATTTCAGGCTACGGCCAGGCCAAAGTGCAGTACGACCTTCGCTACAAAACAGGTGAGGTATCGCTTACCCGCAACGTATTGTTTGTGGGGCACCGCTTTAGTCCACGTATTTCACTTTTTTCTGAAATGGAAATTGAAGATGCAGGTGTGGAGGACAAAAAGCTAAAAGGCAGCATTTCTATGGAGCAGCTGTTCCTTAAATTCAACCTAAATAAGGATATTTATATTGTGGCCGGTTTGTTTATACCCCGTATTGGTATAATTAATGAAAACCACTTACCTACCACCTTTAACGGCAACGACCGCCACTTTACCGAAACCCTTTTAATACCCGCTACCTGGCGCGAATTGGGCGTAGGCATATATGGCAACGTGCGCCGTATACCGGGCTTCAACTATTCGTTTGCAGTAGTAAACGGCCTTAGCAGCCAAAACTTTGTTTCGGGCACCGGCATACGCGAAGGGCGTTTTGAGGGAAGCAAAGCCACCGCATCAAACATAGCCGTTACCGGCTCGGTACTGTATTATGTGCGCAACTTTAGGTTACAGGCTTCGGGCTACTTTGGTGGCACCGCAGGCCTTAACAAACGCAATGCCGACAGCCTTCAGCTAAACTATGGTGCTTTTGGCACCCCCGTAGCCTTAGCCGAGTTTAATGCCCAATACCATAATAAGGGCATGGGTTTTAAAGCCATGTTTGCCTACACATCAATACCCGATGCCGCCAATATAAACCGCGCTTACGCTAACAATACCCCACAGGCAATGTTTGGCGGTTTTTTTGAAGCCGGTTACAATTTGTTATACGCCTTTAACCCTAAAACCACTAAAAACCTTACCGTTTTTGGCAGGTACGAATATATTGACCTAAACAGCACCGTTGCAGGCAATGGTATTAATAACGATATGCTAAAGCAGCAGTACATAGTAGGCGGTATTACTTACCAGCCCGTGCGTGGCGTAGTTATTAAAGCCGATTATGTACACCGCATTACCGGCACACCCAACCCGCTGCTGTATATAAACCCATACCCGCAGGCATTGCCTTATTATACATCAAACGGATTTGTTAACGTAGGCTTAGGCTATAGTTTTTAAGTATGGAACGCAGGTCATTTATAAAAGCAGGTTGTTTGGTATGCACCGGTGCAATAGCGCTTAGTGCATTAGAGGCATGCTCTACCCTACCTATGGTAAAGGCCAAGCCTGTAAATGGTTTGTTAGAAATTCCGCTTACGTCGTTTGCCGAATCAAAAATGGTAATTGTGCGCAGCAACGACCTTGATTTTGATGTGCTGGTAGTAAAAGAAGGCGATGCTTACCGCGCCATGTATATGAAATGCACCCACGAAGATGCCCCTGTTGCTGCCACGGCATCGGGTATATACTGTAACATGCACGGCAGCGCCTTCGATTTGCAGGGCAATGTTACCAAAGAGCCAGCCACCAAGCCGCTTACCCGTTTTGAAACCACAGTAACTAACCTATCAGTAATTATCAATCCCACCAAAATTTTAAAATGAAAAAATATATTGCCATTTTCTTTGCTGCTTCTGCATTAGTCGCATGTAAAAAAGACGACACCAATGATGTAGATGCTACATTGCCCGCGGCTATTTTAACCGATTTTTCGGTTAACGTAACTCAGGCAACGTATAACGATTTATCGGCCCAAACTACCCAATTGCATACCGCTGCCTTAGCCTTGCAAGGCAACACCAATGGGGTTAATTTAGAGGCTTGCCGCAACTTATGGAAAAGCAGCCGCACCGCTTGGGAAAAATCGGAAGGTTTTTTATTTGGCCCCGTATCTAGCGAGAACATTGACCCACGTATTGACACATGGCCTGTAAACTTTAGCGACCTTGAGGCCATACTCGCATCAAGTGCCACAC
>JANOCJ010000135.1:0-3084 GCA_031412115.1 Flavobacteriales bacterium | reverse complement strand
TGATTGTGGGCTTTCCGGGCGAAACGGAGGAGGAGTTTTTAGAAACCTATAATTTCCTTAACGAATTAAATATATCGTACCTGCACGTATTTACGTATTCAGAGCGCGATAATACTACTGCTGTGCGCGTTACCGAAGGTGTTGTGCCTATGGCCATCCGCCAGCAGCGCAATAAAATGCTTACTATTTTATCAGAGAAAAAGCGCCGCTATTTCTATGAGCAAAATCTGGGCGCAACTTCAACCGTACTTTGGGAAGCCGAGCGCGACGGCGAGTTTATGCATGGCTTTACCCAGAACTATGTAAAAGTTAAAACTGCTTACTACGAGTCCCTGGTAAATCAAACTGCCTTGGTTGAATTGCAAGCTATTGATGTGGATGGGGTAGTTTCGGTTGCAATAAAAGAGGCGGTTGCTGTTTAGTATTTGTTATATTCGTCGGCATCTTCCCGCACTTCCTTTTCCATCTTGTTTAATAAAACAGCCCATTTGGTGCCGGAATTAGCCTTTAGCCGCATGAAATAATCTAGTATTTGTTGGCGATAGTTTTCTTCCCAAAATTCAAATGCAACATCTGCAATAAATTGCTTTTGCTCCGGTTCGCTCAGCAGGCTATAATTTGCTAATGCCTCGTCGGTATATTTTTCAAGATAACATATGGCAAATGTGCCCATTGTTTCAGCCAAAGCTCCGTCTGCTTTCATCAAACCTACTTTGTAAGCGTTAAAATAAAACTGCCGCGTAGCGCTATTGGTTGATATACAAATACTGTCAAAAGCCGTAATAGTCAATGAGTCATCCATGGGTACTGCCTTGCCACTAATTATATTAAGCGCATGTTGCCTAACAGCATTTGTAGCCTGCTGGGCATTTAGGTAGATGGAAGTAAACAAGGCTAACAGGGCGAATAAGGCCTTCATATCCTGAAAAAATTATACAGCTAAAGTAAATGATAATAACCGATATTTGCAGCACCTAAAAACACACCGTGTACGCAAATTTCAGAGAATTATTCTACTATACTTTGGGAATAGATATTCCCGTCCTGTCAGTCATAAATACCTTTGGTTTTTTTGTGGCTATGGCTTTTATTGTTGCCGCTTGGCTTTTGGCGCGCGAGCTTAAGCGCAAGGAGGCTGAAGGGCTACTAGGCCCAACCAAACGCAAAGTTATTATTGGCCAGCCTGCCAGCGTGGTCGATATTGCAACATCGGCGTTGCTTGGTTTTGTGGTAGGCTATAAGTTTATCGGCATGTTGTTCGACATTGATTGGGCCGTGCAAACACCGCAAGATTATATGCAGTCGTTAAACGGCAATATACTTACCGGTTTGTTGCTTGGCGGCGCTTTTGGCTTTATGGCATGGCGTAGTGCTGAGAAGGAACGCCTGCCCGAGCCCAAAGAAGAAATTGTATTAGTACACCCATACCAGCGCGTGGGTAACATTACCATTATTGCAGCCATAGCGGGCATTTTAGGGGCTAAAATATTTCATCATTTAGAAAATTGGGGCGATTTTGTTAAAGACCCTATTGGCGAGCTGAGCAACTTTTTTGGCGGCCTTACTTTTTACGGCGGCCTTATTGTAGCTACCGTTGCGGTGTTGCTATACATACGCAAATTCAAAATAAACCCTATACACATGTTTGATGCCGCTGCACCCGCATTGATTATTGCGTATGGCGTAGGGCGCATAGGTTGCCTTGTTTCCGGCGATGGCGATTGGGGTGTAATAAACAGCGCCTACCGTATTGATGATAAGCGCAACTACACTGTTGTTCCGCCCGATTCGGTTCTAAAAGAAATACCCTTACATTACGAGCATTATATTGATGAAACCAACAAAGTAGTTGATTATATCTACTACGAAAAACCCAAGGCGCTTAGCTTTTTGCCTACCTGGTTTTTTGCTTACGATTTTAGGTACAACGTACTCCACAGAGGGGTGGGAGTAAAAGACTGTAAACGCACCTTTTGCGAAAAACTACCGCTTCCTGTTTTTCCTACGGCGTTGTATGAGGTTATTATGGCTTTTATCATATTCGGCTTTTTGTGGGCCATACGCAAGCGCATAAAAATACCGGGCTTGATGTTCTTCATATATCTTATGTTTAATGGGTTAGAACGCTTTACTATCGAGTCGATACGGGTAAATACCAAAATGATGTTTTTGGGTATAGAAGTAACACAGGCGCAGTTGATATCTAGTTGCTTGTTTTTGGCAGGCATACTGGGTGCTGTGTATTGTTACATCATCTACAAACGTAAACAGGCCTAATTATGGAACTCATCCGCATTTGCGAACAGGTAATAACAATAGCGACTGAAACCGGCCGCTTTATTTTAGGCGAACAAGCTAAGTTTACCGAAGCTTCAGTAGAAGAAAAAGGCGTACATAACCTAGTAAGTTATGTAGATAAAACGGCTGAAGAAAAGCTGGTAGCTGCGTTAAGCAAAATTCTTCCCGAAGCGGCTTTTATTACCGAAGAAGAAACCGTTGAGCAAAATGCCGATGCCGAATACAAATGGATTATTGACCCGTTAGACGGCACTACCAACTTCATTCATGGTTTGCCGTGCTATGCAGTAAGCGTTGCCTTAGCCAAAAACGATGTGCCCATTTTAGGTGTATTGTATGAAGTAAACCGCGCCGAATGTTTTTATGCATGGCAGGGTGGGGGAGCCTTTATAAATGGCAAACCTATTCATGTATCTACCCGCGCTACGCTAAATGATAGTTTGCTGGTAACGGGTTTTCCGTATTACGATTATGGCAAGCTTGACCAGTATTTGGAGCTGTTTAAATACATGATGAAAAATGCCCGTGGCGTGCGCCGTTTAGGCTCGGCAGCTACCGATATGGCGTATGTAGCCTGCGGACGCTTTGAAGGCTTTTATGAATATGGTTTAAGCCCGTGGGATGTTGCAGCCGGAATCATCATAGTGCAGGAAGCCGGTGGCCAAATTGCCGACTTTAGCGGCGGCAACGATTACCTGTTTGGAAAAGAAATGGTATGCAGCAACGGCCTTATTCAACAAGAGATGATGGAGGCTGTAGGCAAGTTTTTTTAGGAATTACTTTACA
>JANOCJ010000134.1:0-2685 GCA_031412115.1 Flavobacteriales bacterium | reverse complement strand
TTTCTCTATCTAGGCTTTAGCACCTTTAGGGGCATGAAAAGGCCTTTTGAGCTGTACGTACTTTATGTGCTTTATCTGCTGCTTGCGGGCAATGCTATAGCGGCGGGTTTCGCTATGATGTATAGCCCCGATGGTAGCGCCCTGAGCATGGAGCCCGATATGCTGGCGCAAACGCCTTTCCCTAACTATGTATGGCCGGGCTTTATACTGTTTGTGTTTAACGGGGTGTTTCCGCTGTTTACGCTGTATGGTTTGGTGGCTAAGCCCAAGTGGAGGTGGCCCAACATACTCAACCTGTATAACGATAAACATTGGGCGTGGGCGTACTCGCTCTACACGGGCGTTATTGTTATTGTGTGGATTTTGGTACAGATAACCATGATACATGCATCGTTTTTACAACCGGTAATTGCGGGAATTGCTTTATTTATATTGGTTTTGACTTTAACCCCGCGTATGATGCGCTACTTTACTGTAAACTAACATGACAATTGCACTAGTAATTATAATAGCATTGCATGGCCTAATACATTTAATAGGCTTTGTAAAAGAATTTAAACTGGCAGAAGTAAAGCAGATTAGCGGACCGAAGGTTTCTGCAACAACAGGTAAACTTTTGGGTGCCATGTGGCTTGCGGCAACCGTGTTATTTTTTGTATTGGCTGTAGCTATTTTACAAAACACACAATGGGCGGCTATAGTTGGTATTGCTGCGGTAGTTGTATCTCAGATTTTACTAATTATTTACTGGAAAGATGCAAAATTTGGCACTATAGCCAACCTGTTAATTATAACATATATTATAATTCACTATTACTTATAAATATTATGAAAGCAAATAAAACCGTATTGGCATTATCGCTGTTGCTGGCTGTGCTAGTGGCCTTTGTTAGTATTGTTGGCATTACCAACCCCGCCACCTACGCGCAAGAAACGCCCAACTGGCAAGCCCAAAGCATTGGGCAAGATTATGCCGACTTAATTTTGGTAGTTCCATTCTTACTAATATCAACCATACTATTGTATTTGGGCCGCAAACGGGCTATTTATTTGTGGGGCGGCAGCCTTAGTTTTTTACTGTATACGTTTACTATTTACTGTTTTGATATACACTTTAGTAGCCTGTTTGTGGTGTACTGTGCGGTGCTGGGCTTATCGTTTTACCTGTTTATGTACTTTTTGTACGAGCATATAAAACACCATATAATTAACGGCTTTAGGGATTTTACCGAGGCCAAACTTACGGGCATTTATTTCATTACCATAGCGGCGGTGTTTTACCTTTTATGGCTGTCGCAAATTATACCCTCTATAACTACAGCCAAACTAAACCCCGATTTGGTAAACGTGGGCCTGCTAACCAACCCGGTGCATGTTATAGATTTGTCGGTGTGCCTGCCGGCGTTTTTTATAGCGGGCATACTGCTTATTAAAAAGCACGAACTTGGTTTTGCCCTTGCGCCAGTAGTATTAACCTTTAGCGTGTTGATGGATTTGAACATAGCCGGGCTTATGCTTTTTATGCACAACAAAGGCATTGAAACCAGCAATGTGTTAACACTAATAATGGCCATTTTAAGTATCATATCGTTAGTATTGCTTGTGCTTACGCTTAAAAACCTAAAGTTTGACAAGCACTTTAGTTAAGTAATTTGTGGCGGCATATTTGCTAACCTTGCAGTATGAAGTTGCTGCTCTATTGTCTTGCGTTTTTGTTGTTTGCTTTTACTGCAAAAAGCCAAAACCCTTACTACTACACCAAAAATGGTAAAGACAGCATTGGGGTGTATATGTTGGGCGACTTTGACCGCTATGACACTGCCCATAAAGCAACCTTTACGGTAATTGATTCTATGGCTTTTAAGAACTACAAAAAAGCCTTTAAGCCGCAGGCTGATACCAGCCGGAAGCATGTTACGTGGTTGGATACTACGTTTACCATTAAAACAGCTAAGGGCAATTTTAGCTTTCAACACAGGCAAAAAAGCGAGTTGTATGATATTACCCTGTATTACTACATGGGCTATATTAAGGCGCTTAACCTGTTTGTTATAACAGGGGTTGATTCGCCTAACGAGGTATCATGGATATATGGTATTGATAAAACCAGTGGCAAATGGTACATCATTCCGGGCTATGACGGGGGCAATAATATGCCGCTGCTATCGCCTGACGGCAAGAACCTGCTGGTATGGGATAGCGATGCATATGAAGAAGATGGTTCGTATATTGATATTTACAAAGTAACTAAAGGTCAGAAGGAAATTAGCTACAGCATTTATTGGAATACCCTATCTGAAAACAATAGCGAAGACCATGCTGAATACGCTGAACGGGATAATGCTTTGTGGAGTGTTTTAACGCCCGAAGTACCCGACAGTGTTCGCTATGCCGAAGGATATATAGAGCCGCCTAATTACCAATATAGTAGTTGGCTATTAGCTGATTTGGTATGGGTTAGCAACACTACTTTTGCTTTTAAAACCAATAGGGTGTACTACGATGAGGAGCAGCAAAAAAGGCTGTATACGCCGTATAAATATGTGTTGGGGAATTTTAAATAACCCGTTTAATAAGGGTTAGCGTATGGCTATAGCCGCCCAGTTCATCATCAAAAATACCTTTTTTGTCGATGGTGCAAACCTTTACACGGCCCGATGCATGGATGATTTTGCCGTTGCCCAT
>JANOCJ010000133.1:0-2931 GCA_031412115.1 Flavobacteriales bacterium | reverse complement strand
ACTTTTGGTGCGCGCCCCTAAATACAGTTTTGTTGCACCGCCATCAAACCCCACTGTGGCCTGCCATGGCCTTTGTTTGCCTGTTGTTGAACTTACCGACCTGCACTTTCAATCTATAATAGCACAAATGCCGCTGATGGTTATTGGTGGCCCGCCCGATTTTACCGAGCGCGATTACAAAGCCGTTGCACTTAAAGATGTTGATTGCAGCGATTTTCCGCTTACTGGTACATTGCCTGTTATGTTTGAAGGCGATGACACATCAATTTACGATGTGTCAAACCACAGCTACCAAGGCATTATTGACTATGCCTTAAATGCCGGTAGCAATACGTGGGATGAGTATAACGAGCGCTTAGAAGCGGCCGGCTTTGAGCCTATTTTGCCCGGCGATTGTTTTACCTTCTTTATTTATTCAGACCTGATGGATTGTGAGGCCCGCCCGTGCAATTTTATATCGCGCAAGCTGCACTACTGCACCGCCTGTTTTCAGCGTATTGAAGATAGTTGTTACACATCACTCATTGAGTATAAAAGCAATGAAAACGGCATGGACTTTTTTTATGTAAATGATGATGGCGATGCCATAGGCGCGCAGCGCGTTAGGCTTCCGTTTTATTTAAAAGAGCCGCAACTAACCGCAGATAGCGATACCATTACACTTAGCAACCAGGCTATTGTTAAGCTGTTTGAAGTAATTAGCCGCGAGTATACCCTTGAAACCGAAAACATGCCTTTTGAATGGCATACCAAACTAAAAGTAGCCCTTGCGCACGATAGTGTTAAAATAACCAACGTAAACTTAGGCGAGCATGAAGCTCCCGGCACGTATGGCTTTAGTGCCGACGATGGGTATAAAATTAAATGGCAAAAAACCGGCCTGCTAGGCAAAGGCGATGTTAAAGTTACCCATGCCGATGCGGTGGCCCTGCGCAATCTAAACTGCGGCTAATATTCAATTAAAGAATTAAAAAATGAAGAAATTAAAAAATACATTCTTTAATTTTTTTAGCTCTTTAATTTCTTAATTAAAAACTAACCACCAACCAAAAAATGACCGGAATACTACTACTTGCTATGGGGCATAAACACTATGCCGAAATGGCCTGCAACCTGGCTATGACGCTGCGCACCGGCGCGCCTAATGTAAATATTACGTTGGCATGGCATGGTTACAATCCGCAGCATTTATCGCCCCAAAAGCAAAAATTGTTTAATGGCTTTGTGCAAATACCCGATAGCTTTTTGCTGAAAGATGGGGCCTTTAGGCCCTTTAGGGTAAAAACGCTTATTAACAAGCTTACGCCTTATCAAAATACTTTGTATTTAGATGCTGATATTATTTTTTACACCCACAGTGTAAACGATATTATTGATGAATTAATGCCACACAATTTTAGTATAATGAACTGGGGAGGCAACGTGTTAGAAAAAGGCAAAAAACCAATGCACGATAATGTTTGGGCCGTAACGGTTGATATTGCCGAAGCCTATAGTTTATGGGGCAAAGTATATTACCCAACCCATTCGGAACTGATATGGTTTAAGCAATGTGCTGAAACGGAAGCTATGTTTGCCTTGGCTACTGAAGTATTTGATAAACCCAAAGTAAAAACATGGACTTTTGCAGGCGATGTGCCCGACGAGTTTGCTTTTAACGTAGCATTATCGGCCCTAAATATACAGCCACATAAAATGCCGTGGCGCATGTTTTGGTGGGAGAAAAATGAAGCCGACCGCAAAATAAAACCCGATGATATTCATAAACATTTTGCCGGCATATCAATGGCCGGGGGTGCAAACACCCAAACCTGCATAACACGCTACAACGCTATACTACGGTATGCCGCACAAAAAGCCGGCATAGAAAATTATTGGAAATATGTGCCCAAACGCCGCTGGGCGGCTGAACGGGCCGGTATGTAACTTTATTATGATTAAACTAAACCCCACACTGCTAGCCGACTATTTTAGCGGCAAAAAACACAACCCCCTGTATGGCCCGCAAGGCAAGGCTACCGCGCTTTACAAAGCCCTTAAAATACATGCCAACGGCGAAGTGCCTGAGAAGTTATTGAATGAGCGCCGCCCTAACGAGAGCGCGCAGGTGTTTGAATACCGTAAAAAAATATTCAAAAGTAAAACACAAGGCCCCTTTGGGCGCGTGGTAAATACGTTGGCTAAAATTCGCCGCAGCCCCGACTGGGCCATACGCTACGATGCTAAAGGCATACCACCGCAAATAGGCTCGGCGCAAACGTTGCAGGCCTATGCCGAGGAGAATTACCCGCAATACACATCGCTTACCAACTGGGTTTTTAAGGTGTTGTTAAAGAATTATTTGGTAGATGCCAACGCGCTTATAGTAGTAAAACCAATAGCTTGGCAGGTTGACGATACCGACTATTTACAGCCCGTTGCCCACATTTATAACTCTGACAAAATAGTTGAGTTAACCGATGATTTCTGCATACTAAAAGCCGATGAAACGGTAGAGGTACAGCTAGAGGGAGGCTTTAACCGCCAAGGCAAAGTGTTTTGGGTAATTACCAAAACGGCTTTTATTCGGTATGAAGAAAAAGCCGACGGAAAATTTATTAAGGTAGAAGAGGATGAGCATGAACTGGGCATACTGCCCGTGTTTAAAATGCAGGGCAATGTGGTGGAAGAAACACCAAAATACACCCTGTTTGAAAGCCGCGTAGCCCCTATGGTGCCTAGCTTTGACGAGGCCGCCCGCGAATACTCTGACCAACAGGCCAACATGGTAGCCCACATTTACCCCGAGCGTTGGGAGTATGAAGGCCAAAGCTGCTCTGCCTGCTGGGACAATGGCCAAAAGCGGTCTACCGGCTTTGTGCGCATCAAATCAAATAATAAAACCGATAGGTATGAAACCTGCACCAGCTGCGGCGGCACCGGCAGCGGCAC
>JANOCJ010000132.1:0-2622 GCA_031412115.1 Flavobacteriales bacterium | reverse complement strand
ACTCTGTAGTAGCGGCCGCAATAGCAAATGATACAATTGCCTGGTTGGCATATTCTAAAATCGCTTGGTTAGCTGCTGATAGGTTACCGCCCAAATGCTCACTCATCAACTCATTGTAAAAATCATCACCAAGGGCGGTTTTAATTTTTTGGCGCTGGAACCTTTCTAATAAGGTGCGCAAACGTTGATAAGTAAAACGGCTGGAATCTATATAGTAGAATTGGTTTAGAGTTGCAGCATTTTTAACAAAACAACCTAAATAAGTTGTATAGCTGCTAGAACTAACCCATTGCGGATAGTCATCTTTATAACGCTCCAGCATTTTCAAAAGGGCTTCCATAGCATTGTTGCCGTCAATCATCATAGCCCGTTGCGCCTCTTTAAATTCCCAACGGAATACCCGGTTTAATTCATCGGTGCTACTGGATTTTACACCCATCCGGGAAATAATAATATTCTTTTTGGGCATATAGTTAAAGCAAGCCAGGTATAGAATAGCCTTTTGGCAGGCTTTTAATAACCGTTGTTGCTCCGGGGATAAATCGGGAGAGTCGCCGGCATTGTATGCCATGTTTAACGATTCGTATAATCCTTCCGATATAGCAGGGATGATATAATAGGTTTCGGCCCATTCTATGCTATCCGCTAAATCGCTTATCTCCACTTCTGATGATTTCAGGAATGGAAGTGTGTCAAGGGTGTCAAAGGTTTTAAGTAACATTATGCTGCTGGTTTTAATTCATTACCTGTATCGGTGGTGGTTACCTCTGAATACAGGGGCTTCCAAATCATAATCACATCTTTTTTAGCTTTATCCGATGCCTGCTCGTGCCATTTGTTGTAGTCAGTAATTACATCGAACGGCCGCATAATAAATTTGCGGTCGGGGTTTGCTAATTTGTCTTGAATGTTTTGGGCAACGCGCTTATCAGAACCCGACCCGGCGCCAAAGCTTTTACCCGGTAGGTTACCTAAAATGGTGGGGTCAATACCCAAGGCATTATATATGTGTAAGCTGGCCTCCATGCTATCTTCCACATACATACCTTCTTTTGCCCTTGAGTCAATAGCTGTAATTTTCCAACCACCCCACTGTTCACCATTTTTACTTGTATTGTAGCCTGAAACTACATTAGTGCCAGCGTTTTCAGTACCGGTAGTTTTGGCTAAAAACTTCTGTACAACCGAGCGCATTATTTTTGTTTGCTCGTCATCTGTCATACTATCCCACCCTTTATCCTTGTACCTATCAGCCCAATAAGAGTAGGGGATTTCGATATGATGGAAAATTGACATTTGATTTTCCATCATTGCCTCTTTAAATCGCGGTATTTTAAGAGAGAACTCTAACCAACCGTTGTAAAGCACACCGGTATAGGGGGCAATTTGATAGTAATTACAGCCCGAACGTGGCGCGGCTGTTGACATTATAAAGTCCTTTTTATCGCTGTCAATTAATTGACCGCATGGATCCCAAAAAGGATTTATTACCGGAAGCTTTAAGGTGTTGGAATTATTTTTGTTTTTCCAATTAGCATTTATAAAGCATTCCGTAACATCACCATAGCCGTTTTGCCATCCCCAGCGGCATTGCTCCGCGCGCTCGGCGTATAGCGCTACTATTTTATCTACTGAACGGCCTTTAACAAACCGGGCAAAGGGTTCACCCAGTTTAAAATAGTCCGTATAGCTTTGCCATAGATAATCATGGATGTGGGAGTTGCGCAAAAACATCTCCGTTTCCTTTAACATCAAGCGTTTAAAGACAACTTTGCCCGTATCCTCGTTAATATCTTCGTACCCATAGGCAAAACCATCACCAATAGCCGTTTTTACCTTGTAATCAAGTGCGGCCGCTAAAATGTGTGAACGGCGGGTTAACTCTATAACTTCCTGAGGGAAATAGTTATTTGGCCCCCATTTAACGTATTCTTCCGAGCCCTTTTTTACTTCAACAGAAGAAATAACCCGTTGCAGGGAACTACCCGCAGGGGTAACCACCGTATTAAGGCTTTTTACATAAAAAGCGCCTGTTGGCTTATCAATTATTACGTCTTGTTCCATTAATCAGGCTGTACAGGTATGCCGTTTAGGCTGGTTATAGTGTAGATATTAGCCATGTAATGTTGACCATCGGCATGGCAAAGCAGGTTTATAGAATCACTGGATTTAAGATTTACACGGCCATGGCCGGTACGTTCACAGTCCCTTAAAATTTTTCGGCTACCGGTTTGGGTAGCAAATACAATTGCGAAACGCGGCAGCTTGCCGCCCACGCTCGGGGTGTTAAGTATGTCTAGTGCTCCACTGATTGATAACATCGTGAAGCAAACATAAACTAGATGCTATGCGAAAAAAATGACACCATTCCCAAGCATATAAAACCAATAAGCAAACCAATTGTTAGGGCTATATGAACTATCGTTTTCAGGCACGGAGGATATGGGAGAAATACACCCCTTACGATTTTAAGGGGCGAAAGGCAAAGGATGCGCCGATGTTTGTGCATTATGATATTGCCCAGGTGTACGGTGCGCAATACATTAAGATTTTTCCCAGTATTTACGACAAAGATGTATTTATTGATTATTTAGCCCAGATATTACAACATCAGGATGAAGG
>JANOCJ010000131.1:0-3544 GCA_031412115.1 Flavobacteriales bacterium | reverse complement strand
TGATATTGGGGTAAATGTTTTTGAAAAATCCTCAAACGAGGTAGTTTTGTAAGCACCTGTTACAAAAAAATGCACCATGGTTTCAAACGATGGGGGCGGCTGGTAGCCTTGTATTACATCAAGGCGTTGTATGTTATTATCCAACAACACAAACGATGGGTACGATAGTTTACCATCGGTTAATGCCATAGCCAGTTGGTGTGTGCCGTTGCGGCCTGCGGTAGGGTCGTGTTTAAAAATAACAGTATCCATTACCACCGTGTTTTGCATGGTAAGGCTATCAAAACGGTTTACGCGGCCAAAAAATTTCACGTCTTTTTTACCTTCGGCGTTAAACTTTACGCAGTAAAAATTTTCGGTCATGTATTTGGCAATCACCGTGTCAGCAAAGGTGTTTTTATCCATTACTTTACACCAGCCGCACCAGTCGGTATATAAGTCAATAAATATAAATTTGGGTGCTTTGGCGTTCTCTGCCAATGCCTCTTCAAAGCTAAGCCACTTAATAGGTTTGGTAGTGGTATTTTGTGCCTGCAGGGTTTGCGCACACAGCGCCACAGCCAACAATAGTAAAATACGTTTCATAGGGTAAATATACGTTTTTTTTTTAGTTGGCGGTTCTCGCTTGACAGTTGGCAGTTTGGCTTTGTTATTAATAATTTAAGTACCGTTCTACAAGTTGCTACTTAAACTCAAACCTGGGAACTGAGAACCGGCAACTGAGAACTGGGAACTAAGAACTGAGAACCACCAACTACCAACTAAAGTGCCATTTTTGGTATCTATAAAATTTTATATTTGCTAAAACCAAAAACCAATTACTTTAAGCATAAAATCGTCTCTCTATGAAAAGAAAAATACTGTTTCAACTGGCATTGGGCCTGTTGTGCATGGGCACTTCTACAGCCCAGCTATCATACCTAAGCAACAACTGCAAAAGTGGTAACGATACCGACGACTTTACCCGCAACATTGTTACCGATGCAGCCGGCAACCATTACGCTACTATTGATTATAATTTTAGCAGCCCGGTCCATACACAGTCGTGGTTGTATGCCAACTCGGTAACATCGGGCTACAATTTTTTTCAGCCTTATAATTCTGCCAACGTTACTCAAAACACCAATGCAGCAAGCGTTATACAATAAGGCACCAATATATATGTAGTAGGCTCGTTTGATGACCAGTCATCGTTTGATATAAACGGCTTCAACTCTACCGTGCAAACATCGCAAGGTGGTACTGATATATTTTTGGCTAAGTATGATATGGTAGGCCAACTGGCATGGGCTAAAGTTATTGGCGGCACAACAAACGATGCCGTTACCGGTTTTGCCATTGTAAACAACCACGTATACCTTGCAGGCCATTTTGGCGATACGCTGCATGTAAACAATACTACCGAACTAGTTAGCAACGGCGGTAACGATATGTTTGTTGCCCGTTTTGATACCGCAGGCACCCTTGTATGGGCCCGTAGCATTGGCGGCAGCGCCGACGATATGGACGCCGTGTTAGAAGTAAACGCAGCTGAAAATATTTACCTGGCCGGGCGCTTTAGCTCGCCAAGCTTAACATTGCAAAGCATGGGCAGCCCGGGCTCATTATTTGCCAGCGGCGCAAGCAACTATATGCTACTGGCCAGCTACAATTCAGGTGGCGTATACAACTGGTCTAGGTACATTGGCACCGGCGGTGCGGCTGTGTATGCAAAAGATATAGTATTGCACAGCGGCGGCGATGTTATAATAGGCGGCTATTTTACCGGCAGCGCCGATTTTGACCCCGGTACAGGTACCAACAACTTAACATCAAACGGTGGGCAAGATATTTTTATGGCGCGCTTTAACAACAGCGGCGATGGCGTTTGGGCAAACAACATTGGCGGCAGTGGCGACGATGCAGCACTTGGCATGGCTAAAGATACTACCAACCGCATATTTGTTACCGGCTACTTTAACAGCACGGTTGATTTTGACCCTGCTAGTGGCACAAGCGCAGCTACTACTCACGGTGGCAAAGATTTTTACATAGCCCGCTATAATGCCGATGGTAGCCACAGCTTTTCATACGGCTTGGGTGGCCCTAATGATGATATAGGCACCTGCATTGCATTTTTTGCCCCAACATCAACCTTGTATGTGGGCGGTGGCATAGGCTCTGATGATGCTGATTTTAACCCCGGCATTTTAAATGGCGCGCCTAACCAATACGTTAGCAACAGCGATGCCTTTATTGCTAAATACAGCACAGCCGGGCCATTAAGCGTAGGCGAAAATGAGGTTGAAATGCTAACCATTTACCCCAACCCCGCTACCGATGTGGTTAACATTGCCCTGCCCCTAAACGCAGGCACAACAACCCTTAAAGTATACAATATGCAAGGCCAGCTTATAATGCAAAAACAGCTAACAGCAACCTATGTTGATGTTGCTGAATTGAGCAACGGCCTATATACCCTAACGCTTGAAAACGACAAAGGCATTATTGGCCGCAGCCGTTTGATGATAGCGAGGTAATAATTGCGTTCACACTTCGACAAGCTCAGTGTGACGAAAAAATTTAAAAGCCCCTGTTTTGCAGGGGCTTTTTTATGGAGGAAACTGTCCCCCTCCTGAGGGGGTGGCGCATAGCGCCGGGGGAGTTTGCGTTAGGGATAGTAGCGGCAGCCCCGAGGTACGAGGGCTATAGCGAATAGCCCGGTGGCGCTGAAAGCGCCAAACGCCATAATAATCCCTACCCCTCGCGTTGCTCGGGTACTCCCTTTAAAAGGGAGAGTAGAAAACGGAAGACTTGGCTCAAAATTTGCTCATCCCTCTCACCTCTCCCCTCTCCTCTAAAAAAGTTATCTTTGTACCGGTGTTAAGCAAATTTAAAATACATTGGCCTTACCTTTTTGCTGCTATGGTTGCCTTTTTGGTGGCTTGGGTTATTGACGGGTGGGACTATTTTAGCAACGACCAACCGGCAGCACTGTATAAGTTTAAAAGCGGTATTGACAGGAGACAAGACCAACTGGACGACATTATTACCGATGCCATGGAGGCCAAAGTTGATACACCGGCCTTTACCAACTTTGCTACTATTTACGGCAAAAAATTTTGCAAGCTGTATGACGATAAGCAGGCAGGCCTGTTTATTTACTATAACGATACGCTGGTATACTGGACGGATAGTGCCATACCCGTTGACCGCGACCTATACTACAGCGGCTACAAAAATAAAATTGTAAAGCTTAAAAGCGGCTGGTACCAAAGCGAATACCGCAAACGGGGCAAGCTTACCTTTTGGGCATTGGGGTTGGTTAAGCACAGCTTTCCGTACCAAAATAATTATTTGAGTAACGATTTTCAAACCTGTTTTGACCTACCGGCCGAAGTAGGGATAAAACTGGTGCAACCTGTAAACATTGCCGCCTACGAGCAGGATGGCAAAACGGTAGACAATTACCAACTGGTGTATCCGGAAACATTCCGCCCATCATTAACGGTGCGTTACATATCTATTGCCCTGTATTTAATAGGGTGGATATTGCTGGTTATTT
>JANOCJ010000130.1:0-9391 GCA_031412115.1 Flavobacteriales bacterium | reverse complement strand
CTACCGGGATATATTGCCAATCCTATAAAAACGCTTACCCAAAGCATTAAGCAAATTGCTGCCAAAAATTATAATGAACGGATACATTTTGAAGGAAACGATGAGTTTGCTGAATTGGCCAATGCATTTAATAGCATGGCCGAAAAGTTGGGTGAATATGAAAATAGCAACCTGGCAAAATTAATGTTTGAAAAAAAACGCATCGAAACTATTATCAATAACATGAATGACCCTGTAATTGGTATTAGCGAAGAAAATAAAGTGCTTTTTGCCAATAACGAAGCCTTGAAAATATTAGGCTTAAAAGATACCGACCTGATAGGAAAACATATTCAGCAAGTATCGGGTATGAACGATTTGTTCCGCTCATTAGTTAGTGATTCATCGCCTTCTGTGAATAATAAAAAAGAACCCTTAAAAATATACGCTAATGGTAAGGAGAGCTATTTTGAAAAGGAAATAATAGAAATTAATGCCTATCAAAACACTGATGATAAGCGCCCTTTAGGGCATGTGATTGCATTGAAAAATATAACCCCTTTTAAGGAACTTGATTTTGCAAAGACTAATTTTATAGCAACTGTTTCGCATGAGTTGAAAACGCCTATTTCAGCAATAAAAATGAGCCTACAATTATTAAAAGCTGAAAAAACAGGCGAGACTAATACCGAGCAAAAGCAGCTATTAGAAAGCATTGCTGATGATACAGAACGGTTATTGAAAATTACCGGCGAGCTGCTTAACTTATCTGCTGTTGAAACGGGTAACATCCAGCTAAATCTGCAAGATGCAGAACCCTTGCAAATAGTTAGTTATGCAACCGAGGCTGTAAAAGTTACCGCTGAACAAAAGAATATAACACTAAGTGTAAAAGCACCGGTTACATTGCCATTAGTAAAAGCAGATGCTGAGAAAACTGCATGGGTGCTAATAAATCTACTTACGAATGCTATTAGGTACTCGCCGGAATATAGTGAGGTTGTAATTGAATTAAGCCAGCAAGATAGTAAGGTGCTATTTACAGTTAAAGACACAGGCAAAGGAATAGATGCCCGTTATAGAGAGCGTATTTTCGACCGTTATTTTCAGGTGCCGGGAAGCAATAAAACAGGCACGGGGTTGGGTTTAGCCATCAGTAAAGAATTTATTGAGGCCCAAGGTGGTGCTATTGCATTAGAGAGTGAAATAGGAATGGGAAGCCGGTTTTACTTTAGTTTGAATATTTAATTCAAATATTTTAATGACATTTTAAAAACTAGTGTTTTTTTTGGGATGTCTCCGGCCTTCAGTTTATAGGTAAAGGGCTTTTTTATTATGTCATTTTTACCTTCAGCAGTTCGTGCCTTAACTGCAAAGCGGCTGATTTTTACTGAATTGTTCTGTTGTGAATACTCTTGGATAAATATGTCTATTGGGCAGACTGTAGGGCTTGCATATGTGCCATATTCAATGGCCTCAATACATTGTATTGTAAGACTTTTAAAATTTTGGTTAAGCGCTAGGTGAAACACCTATCAATATCCCTCGTTTTTGGTGAAACATTTTGCCTCGCCATTTTTCTATAGAACTGGGGCAAACGTAATAGTAAAATTTTACTTTAATGCACACATTTCCATCTTCCAGATTTTTATTAACAATCTCATCTCATTATTTTGATTTCAAAAAACAGTTTATCAAGTTTGTATCACCAAAACAATCAAAAGTCTAACAAGCCAACAATACTAACCAAATGAAAACTATCCTCTGCCTACTAGCGGGACTGTGCGTATCAGCATACCTACACGCCCAAACCATCAACCACATGGACGTTTTCGTCCAAGACTATTCAGAGCAAAACATAACAATAAATGGAAACGATACCCTTATCAGCATCACTTCCCTAAAAGAGCCGCAGATGTTTTTGGTATTGAATGATACTAATAATATCAGCAGTTTTACTGTTAAATTGGGTACCACCACCGGCGGTAATGAAATCATAGAAAAGACCTTTTCATTTGCTGATGAAGGCCAGTTTCCAGATGGCACAAGCTACACCCGAGACGGGCTTTATGTGCGCCTGTTTTTGGGTAAATATACCACACTAAATACCTATTATGCCAGTGTACGCGCCACTGCAAGCGGCAGCCAGCAAAGCGCAGTAAGCTATAGCGGCCAGTAATCCTCTAAACCTACTACAACCTTAATACTATTGCCATGAAAAAATTATTGCTAAGCCTTATCATCTGCATTATTGCAGTGAACTTGCAAGCCCAAACAAACTATACGTGGACGGGCGCAACATCATCTAATTGGAGTACTGCAAGCAATTGGTCGCCAAGCGGTATTCCCGATAGTTTGGACAACATAACCATCAATACTACAGGCACTGGCACTCCCCAGCTATCAGCCAATGCAAAGGTGAACAACATCACCATGAGCGCCAAAACGTTAGATTTGGATGGCTACAACCTAAAGATAAAAGGCACAACCAGCCTTACAGGCGGAACAATAGGTACGGGTACTGGCTCTGTAACTTTTCAAAACAGTACCACAACCCTAACCGGCACAGCCTTTAATGCTGATGTTTATATTACTGCAGCCAACATAGCAATTAGCGGAACAACCTTTGATAAGCCTGTACATATAACAAAAACGGGCAGCAGTGCTGATGGGTGGAACGGGGGCAATACCTTCAACTCTACGTTTGATTTTACTTCAACCGGAAGCGGTAATAGCAGCTTAAACTGGACCGGCGCAAATTACTATAACGGCAATGTAACGTTTAGCAATACCGGTAGCGGCATCATAAAATTAACGGAATCTACAGGCACCAGCACTATAGCAACGGGTAAAACAATTACTGTAGGCGGTTCAGGTTTTTCCAGTGGCAGCCTATATCTAAACCGCCTTATTCAAAACAGCAGCGATACCACGGCCCAGTCGCTTACCTTTACCGGTACCGCTTCGTTATATGTTGAAAACAGTACCTTATATGGCCGTTTTACCTATACGGGGCCCAATAGTTTTATTACTACCAGCACTTTCAATAAGCCGGTGGATGTTACCAAAAACGGAAGCGGTGCAGAAATTTGGAATGGCGGCAATACCTTCAACTCTACGTTTAAGTTTACAATAACAGGTAGCGGTAGCAGTAGCCTTAACTGGACAGGCTCAAATTACTATAACGATAATATAACCTTTAACAGTACCGGTTCCGGCACCATAAAGCTGACTGGCAGCATGGGTACCAGCACCTTGGCTTCTAGTAAAACAATTAATATAGGTACTTTTTCTTCGGGTAATTTATACCTAAATAGGTTGACTACTGCCACAGCGCAAAATATCACGTTAACAGGCAGCGCATCTTTATACTTGGAGAATTCAACCTTTAACGCTGCGTTAACCTATACCGGCCCTAGCTTTTATGTAACCAGCAACACTTTTAATGGAACTGTTACCCTAACAAAGAATGGCTCTGCATCCAATATCTCCAATGGCGGCAACTCGTTTAATTATCCTTTATACATTACCTTAAGTGCAGGCAGTGTTGATTTAAACTGGGCATTGATTAACTACTTTAACGACAATGTTGTTTTTGAAAACACAGGCTCAGGACAAATCCGCCTTTCCGGCAGCACCGGCACCAATATATTGGCATCGGGCAAAACCATTACGGCTGGTACATTCAGTTCCGGCACATTAAACTTAAACCGTCTAACCCAAACAGGCACTACCGCCCAAAATCTTACGTTAACAGGTTCGGCTACTTTAAACCTTTCAACCGCCTCTATTTTTAGTGGAGCAGTTACCGTTAGCAGCCCTAATGTAATTATAGAGGGTGTTACTTTTAATGGTGATTTAACCGTTACCAAAACCAGTTCATCAAGCAACTTTTGGGGATCCAATACCTACAACGGCACTACCAATATAACCAACAATGGTACCGGGTATATCAACTTATCGTATGCAACCACTGTTGGCGATGTGTATAATGGTAATGTTACCTTTACCAAAGGCAGCACTGGCGATATCTTATTGGCAGGTTTTTCTTCTACCGTTAATTATAAAGCAAACGTTACCCTAAACGGTATAACCTCTACCCAGTTTACCGGCAGCCAAATGGGTATTTTTAGCGGAACAACCGCCCAAAGCATTAATGGCAGCGGGGCAATAAATTTTGGTAAACTAACCATCAATAATACCGCTGCTGATATTACCTTAAATACTCCAGTTACTATTAATACCAGCCTTACCCTTACGGATGGAAGAGTACTATCATCTTCTACTAATCTATTAAGCTTTGCTAACGATGCAACGGTAAATGGGGCAAAAGATAGCAGCTTTGTACTGGGGCCGGTAAAGAAAACGGGCGACGAGGGCTTTACTTTCCCAACAGGCAAAGGCAACCGTTACAGGCCGCTGACAATAGGCTCGCAAGCCAGCACGGCAACTGTATTTACTGCCGAGTATTTTAATGCCAATCAAAGTTTAGGCACAAGTGCCGATACAAGTGTAGCTAACCTGTCGGACTGCGAATACTGGGCATTAACGCGCAGTGGAAGCCCTAACAATGTAGCAGTAGGGCTTAGCTGGAATGCTGCGACCTGCAACAGCGCAGTACCTGCTAATATGCGTGTAGTAGGCTGGAACGGCAGCCAGTGGACTAACTACGGCAACAGCGCCTACACCGGAAATGTTAGCGCAGGGACTGTTACCAGTAACCTAAATCCAACAAGCTATACAGCTTTTTCATTAAGCAATAAAAACTGTACAACATCGGCAAGTATTACCCCAAGCGGAGCGACCTCATTTTGCAATGGAGGCAGTGTTACCTTAACTGCCAGTGCTGCGCATCGCTATAAGTGGAATACCAACGCTACTACGCAAGCTATTACTGCTAATACAAGTGCCACATACACCGTTACCCTGCGCGATAGCTTAGGTTGTGTGAATATTGCTAACCAAGCTGTAACCGTGTGGAGCAAGCCTGTGGTTGATGCGGGGGTAGATACCGTTATTGTTGCCGGAGATACCATACAACTTAACACCTCAGTTACCAGCGGCACAAGCCCTTATACATACAGCTGGAGTCCAATTACGGGCCTTAGCGCTACCAATGTGGCAAACCCATTTGCGCACCCTGATACGTTGACTGATTATATTGTTACAGTTACCGATGATAATGGTTGTGTGAATAAAGATACGCTCAGGGTTTGGGCAGGGCGATTAGATTTTACCATGAGTACGGATACAGCTAATGTTGGAGATACAGTTGTGTTTATTAATACTAGTACAGGGTTTCCTTCAAATCAAAAATATACTTGGGACCTGGGATTGGGTTTAAAACTTTACTACCCTACACCTTTAGTCATTAGTCAATTAGGAATAAACTCAACTAACTATAGTTATCTAAAAGCAGGCAATGATACAATTACAATATCTGCAAATAACAGAAAGAGAGAAAAGCCAATCACAATTAGAGGCGGCAATAATTTTCCTGAATGTTGTTTTCCTTTTCCCTCTTTGCCTTCAAATAGTTTTATAACTGATGGATCATTTGAAAATTTAACCAATATAGCAGGTTTTGATGGCAATATTGTTGAAGGATTTTCAAATTTTTATGATTTAACATGTGGTTGGAGTCAATCATACTGGTTATATGCTGCCGGTATGAATCATGACATTTTTGGTGTAAGTGGTTGTGATCCAAACAACAATTGCCAAGGTATACCTGCTAGTAATTTTAACAATATTGCGGGATTTCAAAATCCTCAGGATGGAAATTGGTATGCAGGATTGGTAACCGCAACAAGAGATTTATCAGGTCTATGTCCAAATGTGATGAATTATAGAGAATATATACAGCAGGATTTTCCAACTCCACTTGAAGTAGGTAAAAAGTATCGTATTAGCTTTTGGGTTAGTGCTTCAGACCACGCAAGGATGGCATCGAGAATCCAATGTATTGTTGATGGTCCTTTTACAAATTATAACGGCTCATCTACAACAAATATTAGTACATGTGGGTCTGCGCCATTAGTTGGCCCCCGAACAACTTACAATGGATTAACTGTATACTCAACAAGTAACCCTATAACAAACGATGTTGGTTGGACAAATGTTCAGTTTGATATTATAGGAAATGGAGAAACATTGCTTATGATAGGTTATTTTGATGATGTAAATAATAATGATGTGATAGCTAAACAGCCGGGAGCATTATCAACTGGGTATATTCAAGATACTGGTGATCCATATGGATGGGAAGACTTTATATATCCTTTCATGGCCTATTATTACATTGATAACATAACAATAAGTTTAGTTTGCGAGGATGCCGCAAGTTTTGATTTTGAGGCAGGGATTGGTACTGCAACTTCTACCGATATGATAGCGGCAAACGGTAACAATCCAATATTTGTTAATCAAGATATCTATATTGGTCAAAACTTCGTAATAGACCAAGACATTACTTTCCAAGGCTGTAGGATAAGAATAGCAACCGGCAAGCGAATTGATGTTTTGAACGGATTTACCTTAGCTATTGAAAACAACTCAAGTACACGTTCACAAATAATGGGTGGGTGTGGTGATATGTGGGATAAAATAAGGGTATTTTCCGGCGCAACCCTAACATTAATAAACACAGATATTGCAGATGGTGTTCGTGCTATTGTAACAGGTGGTTCTGCTGTATGCACAATAGAGAATTGCGTTTTCAATTATAATCATATAGGTATAGATATATCAGCCTCTACCTTAACCACTAATACTATAACTGGAACAACATTTAAGTGTGAACAGTCACTTCCTTTTTCTCCGCATAGAGGTGAGTTGGCATATGCTGGGGTAAACGTTAAAAATACTCCAAATTTACCTATAGGCGATCCGACTAGTGCGCCAAACCTATTTGATGGACATAGACTATGCGACGATATACCGGGGATTTACTTTGGAATTCATGCTGAAAAATCGGGCTTAAATGTATACAACAATACATTTGATTATCTGTGGAATGGTGTAGGGAATCAATCAGGGCCTGGCAATATTCTATATTCTAACAATATTGGCGGACCAAATACAGGTGAAGAAAACACATTCTTAAACTGTATAAATGGGATTAATTATGTTGGGAAAAACACAATTTTTATACGAAACAATACTTTCACCTCAACTAATGCTTACACAACCAATACTCAGGCTATACAAATATATAACCCAGGGGCAAAAGCTATAATTAGGGTAAGAAACAACATTATGACTGATTTTTATCGTGGCATATCTGTTTCCAGCATAAATGATGTATCACTATCAAGATTAATTATAGATTGTAATACGTATGATTACACCAGTAATTATACGTCACAAAAAAATGGCATTTGGGTTAACCATATAGTTAATACCCCCTATTTTTACATATTAAACAATACAATATCATTTAACATTCCAACAGAGGGAATTATTGGTAACTGCACAACAAGCTTGCAGGATAATGACTGTATTAAAACAGGTATACTTGTACAAAGCAGCATCGGTTCTTTTAACACAATAGCTAGAATAGCTGGCAATACAGTTACTGCTACCCCGCTTTTAGCACCCGATGTGTCATCATTTAGTAACCTTGGGCAACGCTTTAATGGGATACGTATTGAGCAAACCCAAGGTATGTATACTAAGGGTAATACAATAACCGATATAAGCACCTCTATTTACGGTTTTGGTAACCTTTCCCCTATATACTTTCAATGCAATGAGTTAAACAAATGGCGCAATATGTTTTATTTTAAGAATGCATTAATTAGTACCCAAGGCTCTTCAACCCTAGCATGGAAAAACTATTGGAATACCCGTTTTAATAATACACAATATGCAAATGGGTTTGAAAATAAATTGGCAGGTACTTTTTATAGCAACCAACAAATAAGATGGTATTATTTAGGTTCAAACAACGATGCCAATGCAGAAAGCATCGAACAGTTAGCCAATATATTTCCATTATCAGCTATTCTACCTATGGCTAATACTCCGGCAGATATAGCGTGTTATGCCCCTGGTAGTTGTGTAGATGTTCCTACGCTTGCTTTAGAAGATATAGACGATGATTCAGGCTTTATTCAATCATTATACCGTATTGCTAAAGACAGTATTTTGTATGAATCAGATTCTGCCTTATTTCGATATACCGATTTACAGCATTTTTATAAAATGGTAGCGGGTGATACTTCTTTGCATGATGGAACAGACAGTCTTGAAATGGCTATAGACAGTGTTTTTAATTACCTTAAAACAACTAATATTGGGTATTTAGCATCTATAGATACTATTGATGTGTTTGATAAAGGCGCAAAAGCCCTATTTGACTCATTAAACAATGTATTAACACCTGTTAATGTGTACGAAGATGCTATAAAAGATATAAATAACATCTTATCAGCTACGTGGTACAATGATGTGTTTGAATTAGATTCTGTTCAAAAACAAACACTGCTACATTATGCCGATACTGGCTTTTTAGCTGTTGGCTATGCTGCATATAGGGCTATGGCAATACTAGGATACCCCATACTTAAAGAAGATTATATATCATCGCCACGTAAAGGTAAGCCTCTTCCCGTTGATATAGAATCTCCTACCGAATTTACTGTGCAGGTATATCCCAACCCCGGAACTGGGAGTTATACATTTGCCTATAATTTAAATGATAATGAAATGGCTAGTGTTGCTATTTATAACTATACAGGGTCACTAATTAAAATGATACCTATATACGCAGGAACAAGCCATACCATTTTTAATATAAGCACAGAGGCCAATGGTATATATTATTATAAATTTGTAACAACAACCGGCAATTTCAAGCACGGTAAAATAATATTAAGCAGGTAATTGTATATTTGTATAAGCAGGGCATCAAAAACCCTGCTTATACTTTTTTAATGAAAAAACTGGTATTCATACTACTTGTCAGCTTTCAAACAGCATATGGGCAAAACCTAATTCAAAACGGCAGTTTTGAGGAATATTACTATTGCCCAGAAATTATTGGAGATTTTTCTCCTAAATATTGGTATAGCCCAACTAATAATACGCCCGATTATTTTAACTCATGTTCTACAGACAATAGTTGTAGTGTGCCAATTAATTTTTATGGGTTTCAATATCCTCAAGATGGAAATGCATATGCTGGTGCAGGAACTAGTTATCCTTCGGACATTTTTTTTACAAACAGGGAGTATATAACAAATATTCTTAAAAGCACATTAAAAACAGATTCTATTTATTGCTTAGGGTTTTATATAAATACACCTGAACGTGATTCGACAGGGGTGTTGTATGACAATATAGGTATCTATTTTTCTGCTGATTCTTTCACATATGAAATTTATGATACTTTGCCATACATTGCACAACT
>JANOCJ010000129.1:0-2509 GCA_031412115.1 Flavobacteriales bacterium | reverse complement strand
ATCGCCTGCGGTGTAGCCAATATTTTGCAAGCCAAACTCAGTATACAAGCGGCGCATTACATCATCTAACGACTTTGCGTTATCGGTATGTTTGCGTATCAACACATCCAGCATAAAGGCCAATAAGCAGCCCTCGTTATAAATAGACACCTTGCGGTGTGGTGTTCCTTGAACATAGCCGTCTAACCAATTATCAAAACCCGATTGGGCAACTGAATAGTTAAAGCGGCCGTAGTTATGCAAATGGCGCTGAACAGTCTCCGCCAGTAGTTTTAAATAAGTATCGGCTTTAAATACTCCTGCGCGAAATAGGAACAAGTCGCCGTAATAAGTAGTAACGCCTTCGGCAACAAAGCCCGTTTCAAAGTAATTCTCACCGCTAAAATCATACGGCAACATCTCCGCAGGGCGTATGGTTTTTATGTTCCAAACATGAAACAGCTCATGGCAGCTAACGCCTAAAAAGTCTTCGTACACCGCACCTTCCATTAAGCGGTAAGCAGGCCCAAGGGCAATAACGGTACTCTCCAAATGCTCAACCCCATGGTGATAAGGTACAGGCAAAATCTGGAAATAAAAATGGTATTCATCTACAGGCATGCCGCCCATAGTGCTTATTTGCTTTGCAGCGAAGGCTTTAAAGTCGGTAGTAATGCGGTCAAAGTCAGGCCTGCATTCACCTTGAAACCATAGGTGGAATTTAACACCCGATTGCTCAAACTCGCTATGCTTTAGCGCAGCCGAGGCTATAAACGGCGTATCGGCCAGCTTATCAAAGTTCTCGGCCTCAAAAGTAAAAAGGGCTTTGGTCGCAGTATGTTCAACTGTGGATTTTAAGGCGCAAGCCAATTGGTAGCTATGGGGCACTTCTACCGTAACCGTGCATGACATATTTTCCTGCCCTGCGGCATATAAGCAGCAGTTTACAGGGTTTACGTATAGTTGAGAATGGTCTAACCAGGTATTGCCGGCATTTAAAATAACAGCGTAAAAGCTGTATTTAACTATAATAGTTTCGGCGCCGTTGGTTTCAACCTCCCAGCAATCCTTCACTATTTTTTGTGCAGAAAGGGCGTTGCCATTGATATCCTCAACCCTAAAGCCCTTTATGTTTTTGGCAAAGTTGCCCAACTCGTAGCGGCCGGGGCGCCAGGCGGGCAATTGTAATGTAATATGGTCATTGCCTTGGGTGGCAATAGTTACTGATATATCTAGGTATTGGGTAGCTGCATTACTGTAGCTTAAATTATAAGCTGTCATTTTTTGCTTTCAATTTATCAATCAACTCGGGCAACCATTTCATATAGGTTAGCTCTTTCATCTTCTCGCGCGCTTCCATTACAGGGCTTCCAAAATAGGCTTTGCCACCATCCAACGACTTAGGCACACCCGATTGGGCCATAACAACGGCGCCTTTGCCAATACGCAGGTCTTTAGATATACCGGCTTGTCCCCAAAGGGTAACTTCGTCTTCAATATCAACAGCGCCTGCAATGCCAACTTGGGCTGCAAATAGGCAATGTTTGCCAATAATAGTATCGTGGCCTACGTGTATCTGGTTATCCAACTTGGTGCCTTTGCCAATGGTCGTATCGGCCGATACGCCACGGTCAATAGTGCAGCTTGCGCCAATCTCCACATCATCTTCAATAATGGCGCGGCCAATACTGTGCCAGCGGTCGTAGCCAACATCGCGTTTCTTCATATAAAACGCGTCAGAGCCTACAACAGTATTAGCGCCAATTATCACATTGTCGCCAATAATAGAGTTATCGTAAACCACCACGTTGGGGTGCAAAATGCAGTTTTTGCCAATGGTAACGTTGTTGCCAACAAATACATTGGGCTGAATAATAGTTCCTTCGCCAATAACTGCACTGTCGCTAATGGCTTTGGTTGATGGCTTAAATGGGAAAAAGTGCTTAGCTAATGAATTATACGCCGCAAAAGGGTCTTCGCTATAAATAAGCGCTTTGCCTACGGGTGGCAGCAAAGTGCTGTCGTTAGTTATAATAGTGGTAGCGGCTGAGGTAAGCGAACGCTCAAAATACTTGGCATTATCAACAAAGGTAATATCACCGGGGTCTACGCGGTGTATTTCGTTAATACCAGTAACATGGTGGTTTGCATCGCCTGTAAAGCTGCAATTGATGATAGCAGCAATCTCTGCTAATGTATGCTTGCGCGGTAATTTCATTTTTGCTAATTCAGCCCAAAAGTAACAGAATCTTACCCTATTAAACTAAAGTTTGTGCATTTTATTGTTATTTTTATTGAAAATGAATAAAATATACATCGTTTTACTAAATTTTAGCTGCTGACAAGCAAATGCCGATAAATTGCTAAAAATGTTTGCCAACTTTTGTCGTTACAAAACTATATTTGCAAAAACCACTCTCTCTCCATAATAATGCTCCTAATAAAAAATATATTAATAATTGCAGCTATTGTTTTGCTAGCGGCCTGTGGCGGAAACCCTTCCGGACACACAGGGCCTGCTATTGACAGT
>JANOCJ010000128.1:0-1736 GCA_031412115.1 Flavobacteriales bacterium | reverse complement strand
GATAACGAGAACCTTGAGTATCTTACGCAGTTGGAAAGTACGCCGCAGCATTTAACTAAGTTTGAATTGTAATAAAATTTGAACTCTCCCCCTGCGAAGGGGGAGTACCAAGTGCAAAGCACTTGGGGAGGGGGTGAAATAATATAAAATAACTAATTGTAGGGAACATTGATTAAGAAATCGGCTATACTAATGGTAGGCGAGGGCATAGCCAACAGCTACGCCCAGATATTCTTTTCGCTCGATAAAATCGTGGGATTGGTGCTGCTGTTATGTACTTTTTTTAGTCCGGTTTTAGGTTTAAGTGGTTTGTTTTGTGTAATAGTTTCAAACGCAATGGCAACAGTTTTAGGCTTTAATAAAGAACATATCCGCGAGGGGCTTTTTGGCTTTAACGCCATACTGCTGGGCCTTGCCCTGGGGTTTGATTATAAGCCCACGCCTATGTACTGGGCCGTACTTACCGTTGCCTGTGTAGTGCTAGTTTTAAACCAGGTTTGGATAAGCGGTATACTAACAAAGTACGGGCTTCCCTCGCTTAGCTTTCCGTTTTTAATTACCGTGTGGATTATGGTATTGGCGCTGCGCCAAACCCATTTGTTGGAATTGGTTGAGCATAATATTTATCTGTTAAACGAGCAAAAACTGGCCGGAGGAACCTTACTAAATACTTTGGAACTAAAGGCCCATAGCTTCTCCTTTCCCCATATAATAGAGTCGTATTTTAAGTCGATGGGCGGGGTGTTTTTCCAAAATAATTTAGTGTGTGGCATATTGGTTGGCGCGGTTTTGCTGTACCATTCGCGCATTGCGTTTAGCCTTACGCTGCTGGCTTTTGTGTGGGCATGGGTATGTATAGAAATGGCCGGTACCGATTTAGAATGGATGCGCTACCAGGCAGGCGCTAATTTTATTTTTCTGGCAATAGCCGTGGGTTGCTTTTTTGTAATACCCTCGGTATATTCTTATTTGGCGGTGCTTTTGCTGGTGCCTGTTACCATTTTTGCGCACCTGTTTTTTACCCGTTTGTTGGGGCCATACTACCTTCCGGCTTATACTACGGCTTTTAGTTTTGTAACGGTAGCTTTTGTGTACTTGCTACGCGCACGCGTCGTTCACAAGTATATATACCTTACGGCTATACAATATTACTCTCCGGAGAAAACCGTTTACAAAGAGGTTAATACCATATCGCGCTACAAAAAAGGGGTGTTTAAACACATTGGTTTGCCCTTTTGGGGTGATTGGTTTGTATCGCAGGGGCACGATGGAAAGATTACCCACCTTGGCCCATGGGCAAAGGCTTGGGACTTTATTATACTGGATAACGAGATGAAGCCTTACATGAATGAAGGGCTTACTAAAGAAGAATATTACTGCTACAACAAACCTGTTTTAGCACCCGCTGATGGTTACGTAGCAACCGTTACTGAGTACATTGATGATAACCCGCTGGCGGGTATGGATTTGGTACAAAACTGGGGCAACAGCGTTGTTATCAATCATGGGGATGGGTTGTACAGTCAGCTAAGCCACTTAAAAAAGGACAGTATTAAAGTACGCGTTGGCGATTATATTAAGCAGGGCGATGTTGTTGCAGCCGTTGGTAATTCAGGCCGCTCGCCGGAACCGCATATTCACTTTCAAATACAAAAAACACCCGAAGTAGGGGCAAAGACAGAGGATTACCCGCTGGCATATTACCTTGTAAAAGACAACGGCAAGCAAAAATTTGT
>JANOCJ010000127.1:0-10449 GCA_031412115.1 Flavobacteriales bacterium | reverse complement strand
TATTAAGTATTGCCCTAACACCTGCGGTAGATAGGATTCATAGCCGTTTGGGCGATGAAAGCAAAGCCGGTTGGATATTGAAAGGCATACGTTGGTTTATTGTTTTCCATTTGGTAGTATTGGCTTGGGTGTTTTTCCGCGCCCCCCACATTAGCGACGCATTTACCTTTTTGCAAAACATGACGCATATAAGCAAAGCCCAACTTGGCTTGCACATGTTCCCTATAAAAGAAATGGAGTACCTGCGCGAGTTTATACTGTGTTTCCTTGCTATAGGAACGTTGTTTGTGGTAGAATATGCGCAAGATAAATACAAACTATCGGCCATAGTAAACAGGCAACCCGTGCCCGTTAAATGGGCAGTATACTTTACGGCAGTGTTTCTTTTGTTGTTTTTTGGCATGTTCCACTCCGCACAGGAATTTATATATTTTCAATTCTAACCAATGAAGAAGTTCGCCATACGCTCGCTGGTTGTCGCTGTAATTTTTTACGGCATATTCTTCATTTTAGATAATTGGTACACCAAACAAATATTGGCACATAGCCCCGAAAAACTAAACTGGATAATGCGCCTTGATAGCGGCAACTACGACTTTGCCGTAGTGGGGTCATCGCGGGTAGAGAGTATGGTTGATATTAAAACCATTAGCGGACGTACAGGTTTAAGCGGATTGAATTTAGGCCTGAACGGCACATCAATTAACGAAACCGGCATTAGCACATCCCACTTTTTAAAGAAGAATAAATGCAAGGTGCTTTTGATACATATTGATGTATACCAGTTTACGCCGCATCAAACGTATTCATACCCCTTTCACGAATATAAATACATACCCTATTTTGGCGATAGCATTACCGATGCTATTGTTAAAGATAACGTAAACGATGCTAAATACTATGCTTGGCGCGCAGTTCCGTTTTGGGCCTATGCAGAGTTTAATACCGAGTATAATGTGTTTGATGTACGCAATAATTTTAAAGGCAAAGAACATCCCTATGATGAGTATGGAACGCGTTTGTCTCCCACAGTAAATTCGTCGCCCGATTTGCAAGACAAGCGATGGGATTCACCACGCCCCGAAGAACGTACTGATACCAATATTATTGACCCCGCCACAGTGCGCTACTTTGAATTTATTATTGAGGAGTGTAAGAAGAATGGGACAGTGCCGGTGTTATATACCCCGCCAACATATTACAAGGCATTGGCAAACAATAACGATAGCAAGGCCCAAATAAAAGCCCTGTGTGCCAAATATAATATTTACCACTTGGATATGAGTGGAACCGAAGTACGCAAGCATGGCGAATATTTTAACGATTATACCCACCTAAATACCGAAGGTACCCGTTTGTATTCAGGTGAATTGGGCGATAGTATCAGTAATTTAATGAAGGCTTTAAATGTGTCAACTGGCAATAATGGCAGTAAGTAAACCAATTAGTGTATTTTTGTTGATATAAGAAAATAGATAAAATGAGTTTTAGTAAAAATCTGAAAATATTTATTGGAGAATCGCTTTACGCTCCAAGGCACATTGGTGATTTTTTCAGGGCTATAGGTATGGCTTGGAAACTGGCGTTTTCAAATGCATCACATTACACACTAAATGGTGTTAAACTAAAAATAGACCGTAAATTTATTACCATAAATATTTACAAAAGCTTTTTAAACGGAAGCTATGAACGTGGAGAATACAATGTGTTAAAGAACATATTAAAACCCGGCGACAGATTGTTTGAAGTAGGCACTGGTATGGGGTATAATGCTATGTTTTCAGCCTCGGTAATTGGTGCTGAAAATGTAATAACTTATGAGGCAAACCCCAGGCTTATACCGGTAATAAAAGAAAATTTTCAACTAAATAATAAAAATATACGTATTGAAAATGTCTTTTTGGTAAACGATGATTCAATGGGGGAAAAAGTGGATTTTTACCTTTCGGAAGATTTTTGGGAATCAAATACATTTGCTGACAATAAGCGCGAAAAGGTAAGTGTGCCAACCGCAAATTTCACACAAAAATTAAATGAGTTTAAGCCCAATGTATTGCTTTGCGATATAGAGGGCGGAGAGATTTTTCTGCTTAATATTATTTTGCCACAGTATATTACCAAAATAGTGTTAGATACACACCCGTTTTATGATGCCGTTGGCGATGAAGCCAATAGTGATTTAATAAAACAGTTGATGTTGCAAGGCTTTACCTTTAAGTCGAATTTTACCAATGAGTTGGTACATTATTTTGAACGTGCATAGATGGTAACAGTATTACTCCCCGTTTATAATGGCGAAAAATACTTGCGCGAGGCTATTGATAGCATACTAAACCAAACCTATACCGATTTCGAATTCCTGATAATTAACGACGGCTCTACCGACCGTACGGAAGAGATTATTTTAAGCTATACCGACCCCCGCATCAACTACGTAAAAAATGAGCAGAACATTAAGCTTATTGCTACGCTGAATAAGGGTTTGAAGCTGGCTAAAGGCAAATACATTGCCCGCATGGATGGTGACGATGTATCGCTACCCGCGCGCTTGGAAAAGCAGATTGGCTACATGGAAAAGCACCCCGAAATTGGGTTGTGTGGAAGTTATATTCAAACTTTAGAAGCCGGTTCGGAATACATTATAAAATACCAAACAGAAAGCGACCAGATTAAATTTCGTTTGCTGTTTGATACACACTTTCCGCACCCTGCGGCGGTGTTGCGCAAATCGGTTTTAACAGAAAATAATTTGGAGTATGAACTGAAATACATTCATGCTGAAGATTATGTTTTATGGAACCGAATGGCTTTGCATACCGGCCTGCACAACATACCCGAAGTATTGGTACTAAAGCGCAGCCACGATGAGCAAGTTTCTATTGTACATAACGATTTGCAGCAGCAGGTAATGTCAGGTTTTAGGAAAGAGTTGATGGAAATGGTGATGGGTAAAATTGATGAGCAGAGTTATAAATTATATGAGGCGTTACTTTCAGGTGAATATCCTGAAAAAAATAGCGATGCCGTTGCCGTATTAAAATTTTTAAACGCCTTTGTTTTAGCCAACAGGCAAAAGCAGGTATACAACAAAGCTATTTTACAGAAATATTTTGATAGCTTGGCATATAGTATAGCTTACAACTCGTCAGCGTTGGGTTTATATATATGGATGATATATTTTAATAGTGAATTTGCTTCGGAGCAATCATATATTACCAATATGAAATTAATGGTAAAATATTTTTTACAAAAAGAGCCACAAAATAAAATCATTATTAAAACTGTTTGATGAGCGCGCCATTAATATCCATAGTAATGCCGGCGTACAATGCGGAGAAATTTATCCGCACGTCGATAGATAGCATCCTTAATCAAACCTATACAAATATTGAATTACTGATAGCTGACGATTGCTCTACGGACGGCACCCGCAGCATTATTGAAAGCTATACCGACCCGCGCATTAAACTTTATCATAACACTGAAAATAGCGGCTACCTTAAAACCTGCAACAAGCTGTTAGCACTTTGCCAAGGCGAGTACCTAAGTTTTATGGATGCTGACGATTATAGCAGCGCCGATAGGTTTGCTGTGCAGCTAAAAGCCTTGCAGAACAACCCGGAATATGCAGTATGTGGCTGCAACCTACTATATGTAAGTGATGCAGGTAAGGAATTGTACTGCAGCCATTTTGTTGAGAATAGCGACGAGATACGTAAGTATATGCTAAAAGGCGAGTTTCATTATTCGCCCAACACCTTTTTATTTACGCGCGAAGTAGGGCAGAAGGCGGGTTTTTACCATCCGTATTTTGACCGTATTGGCGCTGAAGATTATTATTGGACGGCCGTTATCATTGATAAATTCAAGATAATAAACCTGCCGCAGGCGCTGTATTATTATCGTTTCAACCCCGATTCTATCAGTGGCGATTTGAGCGATAATCCCAAAAAGCTATACAGTTCAAACGTAGTAAAGCGCCTGATAGAACAGCGTAATGCAACTGGTACTGACGATTTGGAGCAAGGCCGCATTGCAGATTTAAACGAGTTTGTTACCAAATTAACCGCAGAGTTTGTAAAAGATAATTCAGTCTATTTAAAAACACTGGCACAACGCAGTTTTAATAATGGAGATAAAAGCAAAGCCATAAATTATATATGGCGGGCGATTAAGAAAAAGCCCTTTAATACCGCGTATTATAGGGACTTATTGTACATGATTAGGACTAAAGCACAATAATAACATAGCCCATGGTTTTAACCATGGGGCAAAAGAGTAATAATTAATGTATTTTTGCACCCAAATTTAAAGGCAATTTTATAATGAATATAGCCATAATTACCGGTTCGGCGGGGCTTATAGGCAGCGAGGCTGCTAAGTTTTTCCACGCACAGGGTTTTAATGTTGTTGGTATTGACAACGATATGCGCGCCTACTTTTTTGGCGAAGGTGCAAGTACAGACAAGCAACGCCAAAAGTTGCAGGACGCGTTAGAGAATTACACCCATTTAAACGCTGATATCCGCGATTATAAAGCCATTGAGAAGATATTTGCAGAGTACGGCACCGATGTTAAAATTGTGGTACATACGGCAGCACAACCCTCGCACGACTGGGCGGCGAAAGAGCCTTTTACCGATTTTTCTATCAATGCCAACGGTACATTAAACATGTTGGAGGCTACCCGCAACTATTGCCCCGATGCAGTTTTTATATTTACCAGCACCAACAAAGTGTATGGAGATACGCCTAACTTTTTGCCACTGATAGAAACTGAATTCCGTTGGGAAGTTGACCCCGCACACGCTTTTGCCGTGCATGGCATTGACGAAACAATGAGCATTGACAACTCTAAGCACAGCCTGTTTGGCGCCAGCAAAGTGGCTGCCGATATTTTGGTGCAAGAGTATGGCAAATATTTCGGTATGAAAACCGCCATCTTCCGCGGGGGCTGTTTAACCGGCCCTGCCCACAGTGGTGCGGAATTGCACGGCTTTTTAGCGTATTTGATTTTATGCGCCGTTAATAAAAAGCCCTACACCATTTTTGGCTACAAAGGCAAGCAGGTGCGAGACAATATCCACAGTAAAGATTTGATTAGCGCGTTTTGGAATTTCTATCAAAATCCACGCCCAGGCGAGGTTTACAACATGGGAGGATCGCGCCACGCCAACATTTCAATGTTGGAGGCCATCCACATGATAAAAGAATTGTCGGGCCACGAGTTGCAATACACTGTATCTGACCAAAACCGAATTGGCGACCATATTTGGTACGTTAGCGATGTGCGCAAATTTCAGGAACATTACCCAAACTGGAAGTACGAGTACGACATGAAATCGACCCTAACAGAAATGATAGCTGCGGCTGAAAGAGGTTAACCTATGGTAATAATAAAACTACAAGGCGGCATGGGCAACCAAATGTTTGAATACGCCTACGCACGCCATATAGCCCATAAGCATAATACGGAGGTAAAGATGGACCTTGAGTACCTCTTAGACCGCACCCCGCGTGAGAATTTTACCTTTCGCGATTATGATATGGAGATATTTAACATACAGGAAAATTTTGCTACGCAAGATGATTTAAACCTGTTTTTTAACGATAAATTATCTGCCGCCCAACGCATTTTATATAAGGCAAAACGCTTGGTAAACAAGCCCAATTTTGTAAAAGAACGCGGCTTTAATTTTCAGCCCGAATTGTTGAATGCGCCTGATAATAGCTATATAGACGGCTACTTTCAATCGCCCAAATATTTTGATGGTGTTGAAAATATCATCCGCAAAGAGTTTACTTTCAAACTGCCTATTTTGGAAGAGTCGAAAGCCTTGCTGGAGAAAATTGAAACCACCAATTCTATCTGCATCAACGTACGCCGTGGCGATTTTGTATCAAACCCCGAAGTGAATAAAGTGCATGGTTTAATGGGCTTAGCGTTTTATAATGAGGGTATCAGGTTGATGAATGAAAAGGTTGATAATCCACAGTTTTTTGTTTTTTCAGATGATGTGGAATGGTGTGAAGCCAACCTGCAATTTGGCGCCCCTGCTGAGTTTGTAGGTCATGCCCACAAAGGCCATAAATTTTCTAATTACTTAAATTTGATGAGCCGCTGCAAGAATTTCTTTATCCCCAACAGCACCTTTGCTTGGTGGGCAGCGTGGCTTAATCAAAACCCCAATAAAATTGTAATAGCCCCTAAAAACTGGTTTAGCAGCACTGAAACAGATACATCGGGCCTTATACCGGATAGCTGGGAACGTATTTAATCCCAAGTCCTTAATTTTTTATAATATTGCCGTATGATTTCTTTTATTAAATACATTTTAGCCACGCCCCTTAGGATTTATTACAAAATGAACCCCGATGCATGGCGCATTAAAGATTGGGAAGAAAGCGGCCGCCAAGGCCCAGCGCCCCATGCCCTTAAATTTAAGGCAATAAAAGAAAACGCGCAAAAATTTAAACCGGTAGTTTTTATTGAAACCGGAACCTATATGGGCGAGATGGTAGAGAAGGTGAAAGCCTTGTTCCCCAAGGTAATGTCTATTGAATTGGACAAAACATTGCATGCAAATGCAGTAGCCAAATTTAAGCCCGATAGCCACATTACTATTTTGCAAGGCGATAGCGGCGAAGTGCTGGGAAGCCTTATGCAGACGGTAAATGAAACTTGCTTATTTTGGTTAGATGGCCACTTTTCTGAAGGTGTTACTGCCAAAGGTGAGTTAATTACCCCCATTTTGAAAGAGCTTGAAAACATTGCCGCCAACACGGCCCGCACCGGCAAAAAGCACGTTATGCTTATTGATGATGCCCGCTTGTTTAACGGTACTGACGATTACCCTAAAATGGAAGTAATGCAGGATGTGCAACAACGCTTGTTTCCGGGTTACGGTTTTGAGGTGAAAGATGATGTAATCCGCATCACTCCTAACTAAATGAGTGCCCCAATGGTTTCGGTTGTTTTGCCTGCATACAATGCCGGGCCCTACATTGCCGAAGCTATTAATAGCATCTTAACTCAGACTTTTTCTGATTTTGAGCTAATAGTGGTTAACGATTGCTCTACCGATAATACCGAAGAGCAAATTTTAGCCATTTCTGATTCCCGCATTCAATACATCAAAAATGCCCAAAATTCGGGGCTTATATACAATCTTAACTTAGGTTTTTCATTAGCCAAAGGCAAGTACATTGTCCGCATGGATGCTGATGATATTAGCCTACCCACGCGCATTGCAGAGCAAGTGGCGTTTATGGAGGCTAACCCTACAGTAGGTATTTGCGGTACATGGTTTGAATCATTTGGCTCGCAAAACCAGGTGGCTGAATATGAAACCGGGAACGATGCCATAAAGTTGCGCATGTTGTACCAATGCCATTTTTGCCACCCAACGGTTATCCTGCGTAAATCTATTATTGCAGAAAATAATCTGACATACGATAAAGCCTTTATCCATGCCGAAGATTACGAGCTTTGGGGCCGAATGGCTTTCCTGACAGACTTTGCCAATATTGGGCAAGTACTGTTAAAGTACCGCGTGCATGGCGAAAATGTAAGCCAAAAGCACAGTGCAGTACAAGGCGAAAATTCGGGCAAGGTTATACAGGCCATTTTTAAAAGGTTTGGTATTGATGTAACCCTAGAGGCTGTTGCCATTTGGGTGCGTGCCTGCTATGCCGATTTTGACTTAAATACAGGCGAAATACGTACACTGGAAAACCTGATGGATTTTATTGTGCAAGAGAATAAACGGGTAAAGTATGTATCGCAATCAGCTTTGGAAGATTTTATCAGCCAAAAGTGGTACAACCTATGTTATAATAACGTTAAAAATAAGGAGGTGCAAACTATCTTTAATAGCAGCAATATCAGCATGTTATCTCCATTAAAAAGCCGCCTTAAATTCAGGTTTAAAGGGCTGGTTTAGTGCATTGTAAATTCTCTCATCTCTCCTCACTTTTCTCTCCCCTAAAATGCTATATTTGCGGTTAATTAGAAAAGCGCAATGAAAGTATTAATTCTGGCAGGTGGTTACGGTAGCCGTTTAGGCAATATTACCGACTCTATTCCTAAGCCAATGGTTGAAATTGGTGGCAAGCCCATCATTTGGCACATTATGAAAAGCTATGCACACTACGGGCTTACCGAGTTTGTGTTGCTTACAGGCTACAAAAGCAACGTTATCAAAAATTATTTTGTTAACTATAACTACTATAACAGCCACTTTACCCTTGATTTAAAAGCCCATACATCGGAGTTTTTGACTAAGGTAGACGAGGACTGGAAAGTAACTATTTTGGATACCGGCTTGGAGAACTTGAAAGGTTCTCGCATCAAGCAGTCTGAACCGTTTATTGATGATGATATCAACCTGATAACTTATGGTGATGGTGTTTGCGATATTGACATTGATAAACTGTTGGCTTTTCACAAAGCACATGGCAAAACCGTTACTATGACGGGTGTTAAGCCCCCTTCGCGCTTTGGCGAATTGAATTTAGATGGCGACCGTGTGGCATCGTTCGAAGAGAAACCACAGGTGTCATCGGCAGGCTACATCAACGGCGGCTACATGGTGTTTAACCGCAGTATGTACGATAAGTTGTTGCTTGACCCTAACTGCGATTTTGAATTTGGCCCGCTGGAAGAACTGGCTAAAATGGGCGAAGTAATGGTATACAAACACGACGGTTTTTGGGAGTGTGTAGATACTGAGCGCGACCTTAGCTATTTGAATAAATTGTGGAATACAAACAAAGCCACCTGGAAAAAGTGGTAAATACAACTATGGCAAAAAAAATTATAGTAACGGGAAACCAAGGCTACATAGGCCCGCACCTTACCCGCTTATTGCTTGAGAAAGGCTACGAAGTAGTAGGTATAGACAATAATTACTTTAACCAAGATTGCTGGTTTTTTGAACCCGGACACAACTTTACCCAAATAACCAAAGACGTTCGTAATGTTGAGGCTGCCGATTTGGAAGGCGCTTATGCCGTATGCCATTTGGCTGCCCTAAGCAACGACCCTATGGGCAACTTGTTTGAGCAACTTACACTTGATATAAACCACGAAGCTTCGGTTAATATTGCCAAGCTGGCAAAAGAAGTAGGGGTAGCGCGTTACATTTTCTCTTCATCATGCAGTATGTACGGTGTTGCGGGAGATTCTGCTTTGGATGAAAGCGCTACGCAGAACCCGGTTACAGCCTATGCAAAATCGAAAGTATATACCGAACGCGATGTATTGCCTTTGTTGAGCGAGGATTTTAGCGTAACGTTTTTGCGCAATGCTACAGCGTACGGCGTATCGCCAATGTTGCGTACTGATTTAGTGGTAAACGACTTTGTGGGCGCTGCTTTTACATCAGGCAAAATTGTAATTAAAAGCGATGGCAGCCCTTGGCGCCCGCTGGTGCATTGCGAAGATATTGCCCGCGCTTTTGTTGCCGTTATTGAGGCCGACAAAGACCGCATACACGGCGAAGCCTTTAACGTAGGCCGCAATGAAGATAACTACCGCGTGCGCGAGGTTGCCGAGATTGTAAAAGAAGTAGTACCGGGTTGCGAAGTAAACATCACCAATGAGTTCGGTGCCGATACCCGCAACTACCGCGTAAACTTTGATAAAATAACCCGCCAGTTGCCTGAATTTAAACCTAAGTGGACAGTACCAACCGGTGTGGTAGAATTATACGAAGCTTTTAAAGAGCACGGCCTAACGGCAGAAGAGGTACAGTCGCGCAAGTATGTGCGCCTTAAGCAGCTTAACTATTTGATGGAAAGCAACACAATTGACAAACAACTATTTTTTGTATAACCATGATTGACGGAGTTAAAGTAATCCCCCTTAGAAAAATTGCCGACGAGCGCGGTGTTATTATGCACATGCTACGCAGCACTGACGAGCATTTTGAGCAATTTGGCGAAGCCTATTTTGCTACGGCTTACCCGGGCGTAATTAAAGGCTGGCACGAGCATACCGAGCAAACCCAATTTTACTGCGTAGTAAGCGGTATGATTAAGTTGGTGATGTATGACGACCGCGAAGGCTCGCCAACACGCGGCGAGTTGATGGAAATTTTTATGGGCGACCTTAACTACGTTTTGGTGCGTATACCTTTTGGCATTATTAACGGTTGGAAAGCCATTGGTACCCAAACCGCAATGGTAGCCAACTGTGCAACAACGCCACATAAAGACGGCGAAATGCTGCGCTACGAGCCTTTTGGCGACCGCGTTCCCTACAAGTGGGAAATTGAAATGAAGTAAACCTCACCCCAACCCCTCTCCTAAAAGAGAGGGGCTTATTTTTGAAAAATGAAATTTCTAATCTTCGGTGGTAATGGCCTTGTGGGCAAAGAGCTGCAAACCATTATAACCAAACACGGGCACAGCGTTTTAGCTACTTACCGCAACAACAACGCGGATGGC
>JANOCJ010000126.1:0-17728 GCA_031412115.1 Flavobacteriales bacterium | reverse complement strand
TTGAGCGGTTAAAAAAAGCCGGTGTAAACGTTACCGTAGGCGTGCTGGAGCATGAGGCCCGCGCTGTAAACCGCCGCTTTATTACCTTTCATAGCCAGCAACGCCCCTATATTATTCTTAAATGGGCCCAAACTACCGATGGGTTTATAGACCGCGACCGCCAACCCGGCGATACTACCGGCCCCATTGCCGTTAGCAGCCTACCATCGCACAGGCTGGTGCACCTTTGGCGCAGCCACGAACAGGCTATTTTGGTAGGAAAAAACACCGTGATAAATGACAACCCATCGCTAACGGTACGTTTGGTTGATGGTAAAAACCCTACACGGGTAGTGCTTGATACTAACGCCAGCCTTAGCGGCGACCTTAAGGTGTTTGACCAAAGTGCCCCTACGCTGGTTATAAACCGCAAACGTAGCGATACACAGGAACAGAATGAATGGATTACCGTTAAGGAACGCGAGCCTATGCTGCAAAGCCTGATGGATATTTTATACAGCCGCCATATTACCAGCATTTTGGTAGAGGGCGGTGCTGAAACACTTAACAGCTTTATTACCGAAGGGCTGTGGGACGAAGCCCGGATTTTTACCGCCCCGCAAAAGTTTATTAAAGGCGTTAAAGCGCCTATATTGCCCCCCGCCAAGGGCCTTACGCACGTTACCCACCATTTGGGGCTTGATACCCTGAATATTGTGTATAATACTGAGTTGGTGCCTTCTGTTTAGGGAATAGGGTGCAGCGTATAGGGTGTAGGTAATAATGAAATCATAATAAAACATGCTATAACCTATCCCCTATAACCTATTCCCTAAAAAACTACCTTAGCCCCATGACTGATGTTATATCATTTACCTCTGCCGACAACCAACTGTTTGAAATGGCTTGCCAAATACGCAACGAAGTGTTTGTTGTAGAACAGGAAGTAGCTGCCGAGGAGGAGTTTGATGAGTTTGAAGATATTAGCCGCCACTATTTGGTGTATGCCAACGGTGTGCCTGTGGGTACCGCCCGCTGGCGCTTTACCGAAAATGGCTTAAAGATGGAACGTTTTGCTTTGAAAAAAGAGGTGCGCAACAAAGGTGTAGGCTCGGTATTGTTAAGGCAGGTATTGAAGGATGTAAAAGGCCGGTCGGAATATATTTACCTGCACGCGCAATTACCGGCAGTATCATTCTACAAACGCGAGGGTTTTGAACCCACAGGCCCTATGTTCTCCGAATGTAATATTGACCATTATAAAATGGTTTTTAAGGGGTAATTTTGAATTATGAGTTATTAATTATGAGTTATGAGGGGTAGTGCAATTCTATACCCTATACCCTATCTACCCAACACCTTATTTGCCACATCAGGAAAGTTGGTGATGATGCCATCAACCCCTAAGTTAATTGCCTTGCGCATTTTAGCCTCATCATTTATAGTAAAGGCATACACCGTTTTATTGGCAGCGTGGGCTTTAGTTATATAGCTTTTTGTCAGCCAGTTGTAATGCATATTTACCGACGAAACATTGGGCTGCCATTGGTAATAGCCTGCGGTAAGCTTACGCGTTACGTGCACCGGCAGTATGCCCGAGCGGCCAAATATTAATTGGTGGCAGGTTAGGTTGGGGGCTACTTTTGCCAGTTCTTCCAAATAGGCAATTTCAAATGTTTGAATGATTACCCAATCCTCTGCATGGTTCTTTTTAATGCAGGCCACCACATCGTTTACCAGTGTTTTATACAACCCATTTGCAGGCCATTTTAGCTCTATCAGCACCTTAGTTTTACCGTTGGCCAGTTGCAACACTTCGTTAAGTGTAGGTACGCGCTCATCTTTAAATTCAGGCTTAAACCAGCTACCGGCATCCAATGATTTAATATCGGTGTAAGTTAGGTTTTCAATATCGCCCTCGCCGTTGGTGGTGCGCTTTACGTTATGGTCGTGCATTACAATCAGCGAGTCCTCTTTTGATACATGCACATCCAGTTCAATCATATCGGCCTTAAGCTCTATTGCCTTTTTAAACGATACCAGCGTATTCTCAGGCGCATGGCCCGAAGCCCCACGGTGGGCAATAATTTTAATATCGCGTTTTACAGGATTTTCGTCGCTACTTGTAAAGGTAAAATTGAGGTAGGGAATGCCTAGAATTAATAGTAGAAAAACCATAAATAGCGAGAGTAAAATGGCAAGGGTTATTTTTATTTTGCGGCGCATGTTTATACTATTTGCAAGCTATAACCTGCCAGTATAAGGATGATGATAATTGCGCCTACCACAATACGGTACCAGCCAAACAGTTTAAAGCCGTATTTTGCAAGGAACCCTATGAAGAATTTTATTGCCGCCATAGCTACTATAAACGCCACAACATTACCTACGGCAAGTACCATTAGGTTATTACTATCTGCTAGTATTTCGGGGGTTTCTTTGTAGGCTTTTAACAGCTTGTAAGCCGTTGCGGCAAACATAGTGGGCACAGCTAAAAAGAAAGAAAACTCGGCCGCTACCCTACGGGTAAGCCCTTGTTGCATACCGCCAATAATGCTGGCTGCGCTGCGGCTAACGCCCGGCACCATAGCTATGCACTGCCACAGGCCAATAATAAGGCCTTTTTTGTAGGTTATGCCGTCTTCGTTTTCAATGGTGGGCTTATTGAATATTTTGTCTATGAAAAGTAAAAAAATACCGCCAATAAGCAGCATTACGCCTACTGTTAGCGGGCTTTCCAGCAACTCATCAATTTTATCAGACAATAAAAAACCTATGGCCAAAGCCGGAATTACGGCTACAATAAGTTTAGTATAGAATTGAATTTTAGAGAAGTCGAAAAAACGTTTCCAATACAGCACTACAACGGCAAGTATAGCGCCCAGTTGTATGCAAATTTCAAACAGTTTAACAAAGGCAGTACTCTTAATGCCCATAAGGCTGCCGGCCAAAATCATGTGCCCGGTTGATGATACGGGAAGATACTCGGTAAGCCCCTCAACAATGGCTAGAATAATGGCTTGCAGTAATGTCATATACAGTTGGTAGTTGGATTCCTCCCTCCCCCTCGTAAACTCGGGTACTCCCTCAATGAGGGAGATATTTTGCGCGGGGTATCCCCCTTTGGAGGGGGAATGTCAGCGGAGCTGACAAGGGGGAGGTTATTTAAGCCTTTGGCTTTTTAAGTATGGCAAACAGGCCCAATAAAAAGCCACCCATAATTACCAATGGGGCAATTACTAAGCGCTGGGTATTAAACAGCGTTTCGCCGGCAAACTTGGTAGGGTCGCCACCGTTGCCGCCGCCTGCCATTAAAAAGTAGCCTACAATAAGTATGGCTACAGCAGCTATCAGCATTATATAATTTTCTTTGCCCAACACAAATTGTTGTGGGCTGTTTGCCTTTGTGGGCTGGGTATTTTGTTTGGTATCGGCCATGTTAATACAGTTGGTCGGTGCGTGTTTTTAAATAACGTTGCAATGCAATGACGGTGCTAAGATATGAAATTAGCAGCCCAAGCAGCAATAAGCTAACGCCTAAAGCGCCTAAATATTTTATATCAAGCACCAAACCAAACTCCAAGTTGGTAGGGCGAGACGTAATGGCAAACACCACCAAACCTACCAACACCGTAGCTATAAGCCACGATACAAGGCCGTTGGTAAAGGCCCGCATTAAAAACGGCTTGCGTATAAAGCTTTGGGTAGCGCCCACCAGCAGCATGCTTTTTATCAGCAGTCGTTTTGAGTAAATATCTAACCGGATAGAGGCATTGATAAGCGATACGCAAACAATCAACAATAAAATAGAAAACCCAAATACGGCAATGCCTGTTTTTTGTGCGGCAATGTTCAGTTCGCCGGTTACTTTGTCGCTATAGGTAACATCGCTTACGGCGGGGTTTTTAAGCACCTCGGCTTTAATGTTTGCCATGTTTTGGGGTGCTGTATAATCGGGCTTTAAATGCACATCTATCGATGCTTCTAAAAAATTATCGCCGGTAAGGTCTAAAAACTCTTCACCCACATCTTTTTTATACTCTTCCATAGCAGCATCTTTACCAACAAAGGCAAAATCTGCCGTGTAGGGCGCTGTTTTCAATTGGGTTTTAAGCGCATCAATTTGCCCCTGCGTGGCCTCGTTTTTAATAAAAACGGTAAAGGGCAGGCTCTGCCTTAGGTAGCTATCAATTTTTACAGCGTAAATTAAAATAAGGCCGGTAAGGCCCATTAAAAAAAGCACCAAGGCAATGCTTAGCATTGCCGATACGCGGTTGGTTGTTTTAGTTTTTTTTTCCTTCTCCAAAACTATTTATCGTAAGCGGGGTGGGCATTTGGTTGAATATCGTTGGCAATGTACCACAGGCCGTTTACCTGCACACATACGGCCGATAGGGTAAACATTTTATCATTGTATTTAAACATAACTTGTAGTATAGTGTATTCGCGCCCGTCTTTCTGAAAAGGCTCGTGGCTAACGGCGGGGTTTGCGGCATTTTTCCAATCAAGGCCATCGGCTTCAAGTTTGGCATACGCAGCAGCCCATTGGCCGGTAAGGTCTTTTACTGTTTTTTGCACCAACAGTTGCACCATTTTATCTTCATCCTCATTGGTTGCGCCTTTTAGCACTTTCAATTCAGCCTTGCCAACAAAGTATTTGCTTGCCAGGTCAATAGTATTGTTTTGAAATGAAGCAAAAAAAGCTTTTCCCAATTGGGGAATATTTTCTGCACCATTTTGGGCTTGGGCCGCAAGGGGTGATAAAGCAATAAGGGTAAGTATAACTATCTTCTTCATGTTATTTCTGTTGCACCGTTTGGTCGGTTGGTATAATATTTTCAATAAACACCCATTGGCCATTTACCTGCACCGCAATGGCCGATACTATGTAGTTTACACCCCCAATGGTAAAATTATACTTTACAATGGCTTTTAAAAAATCGCCATCATTAAATTTAACCACTTCGGTAGATGCTTTGGTATAAGGCAGGTTAAAGTTAACCCCTTGCGCAACAAAGGTATTGTATGCTTCGGCAACGCCCATCTCCAACACTTCGTCAATAACGCCTGCCAGGCGGGTGGCTTCCCTTTTATTTCCATGCAATACCGCTACCATCATGTCATAGCTTGGGGTAAAAGTCCTTATCAGTTCGGGCTTGTTTTTACTAACGGCTTCAAACAATTTTACGGCTAACTCATCGGGCGTGGCAGTACCTGTTTGGGCAGTAGCACTTAGGCTAAGCAAAATAATAGTGCTAAATAAAAATATTTTTTTCATGGTTACAGGTGTTTAGCACAGTTACTTTATCACTTCAGCGAAAGTAGTTTTTTTCTGTATGAAGAAAGCATACACAATGCTTTTGTTAAACACCTGCGGGTGTGAATAAGTTTTGATGCCCGCCTTTAGCATTTTGCGCTTTTTTAAAAGCTTGCTTAGCGATTTATACATAGCGCCGTGGGCGTGTATTATAGCCAACGCATGTTTAAACTGCCCGCGCATTACAAAGCGCACAATAGCTATATCATCCAAATTCATGCGGAAGATAATCTTCCACACTAAAAAGCGCGGCGGAAGGTTTTTAATCAGCAAAAATAAGTTGTTCCTAAAGTTTAGGTAGGTTTTAAAAGGGCTCTCGCTATTAAGCGTACCGCCGCCTACGTGGTATACGGTTGCCTGTGGGCATACCATAATTTTGTAGCCCATATTCTTCAATCGCCAGCAAAGGTCAATCTCTTCCATGTGGGCAAAAAAGTCTTCGTCTAAACCGCCGCATTGGTGGTAAAGGTCGGCACGCACAAACATACATGCCCCACTGGCCCAAAACACTTCGTGCACATCGTTGTACTGGCCATTGTCTATCTCAGTCTCGTAAAAAATGCGCCCACGGCAAAAAGGGAAACCATACTTATCAATATACCCGCCGCTGGCACCGGCGTATTCAAATTTTTCTTTCTCGTTAAAGGCTTTTATTTTAGGCTGACAAGCTGCAATGTTGCTATCGCTTTGCATTAAGTTTATTACAGGTTGTAACCAATTTTCGGTTACTTCCACATCCGAATTTAACAGCACATAATAGTCGGCCTCAATCAGTTTCAACGCATCGTTGTAGCCTTTAGCAAAGCCTCCATTCTCAGCATTTACAATAAGTTTTACCTGCGGAAAGTTTTGTTTTACGTAGCTTACAGAATCGTCTGTCGATGCATTATCGGCCACATACACCTCGGCAAACGGAATAGCATGTTGGCAAACCCCTGCAAGAAATTTTTGCAAAAAGCCAATGCCATTATAATTTAAAATAACAACTGCTACGCGCGCCAAGGTGATTGATTTTAAAGGGCAATAATAAGGAAAAATAGCCCCCATCCTAAATCCTTCCCCCTAGTGGGAAGGACTTTTTTATTGCCCCTCTCCAATGGAGAGGGGTTGGGGAGAGGCAAATACCCTATAATACGCCCCCGGCTCTTCATCATTATCATCTTTCCAATAAATCATGCCACATTTTTCAAGCACACGTATAGAGGCTAAATTCTCTGTCATAGCATGGCCTGTTATTACAGCTAATTTTTTTTCGTTAAAGCCATATTCAACGCTGGCTAAGCCGGTTTCGGTAGCGTAGCCTTTGCCCCAATGGCGTTTGTAAAAGCGGTAGCCTAAATCAACCAAACCCATATCGGGCTGCATACGTAGTCCACACCAGCCTGTTATTTCGCCGGTGTCTTTCAGCACACAAATCCAACGCCCGAAACCCTCGGTAGCATAAGGGTTATAATTCTGCAAAAATGTATATGCTTCCTCAACCGATGCAAATGCTTTATCGCCAGTATAGCGTATCACCTCCGGGTCTAGGTTTAGTTCATACATAGCTTGCGCATCTGCAAGTTCAAATTTGCGCATTATAAAGCGCGGGGTTTCAATAATTGTTTCGCTCATTATTTATAAATAGTGTAGCACAATACCCTTGTACCATTTTTAACATAATCGTTTTGATAAACCATACCTACACTTTCCATTATTTTTATAGATGGGGTATTAGCCTCGGCACACTTACCATGAATTTTATTTATCTGCAATATATCAAAACCATAGCTTATACAGGCTTCAGCAGCTTCTTTTGCATAGCCTTTATTCCAATAGGCCGGTTTAAATAATCCGCCAATATCTACATGGTTTTCATTGGGTAAAAAGCGTAAGCCAAAAACACCTATAAACTCATTTGTGTCTTTTAAAATACAAGCCCAACGTCCATAACCATAAGCTTTATAATCAGAATAATGTGTAAGAAAGTTAACAGCCTCATCAATACTTTGCATTGGTGGTTGGCCGGTGTATTTCATTACTAGTGCATTGCTGTTTAGTTCAAAAACATTAGGCGCATCGTCAACTGTGAGTTGGCGAAATAAAAGGCGGTTTGTGGAGAAGATGGTATTCATAACACAAAAAATAATGCAGGCCTGTAAGCCGGGTTCTGTCGCCAATAAATTGGCGTTCTATCATTTATCTGCGATGATGGTCGCCCATCACCTGAATCAGCCTACCCATTGCAAATGAGGAGCGGGCAGCCCCCCTGTTTACACGTAAACAATTGCAACCTATTTGGCCTTTCAACCCGTAAGGTTTACCCTACGCAACATCGCTGCTGCGCACGTGGGCTCTTACCCCGCGTTTTCACCCTTTCCGCATGCCAAACACGTTGGCTCGCGGTGGTATAGTTTTCTGTGGCACTGTCTGTAGCACAATTGTTGCCGCCTGTGCCCCCACCCGTTAGGTGGTACGGCGCCCTGTGTTGCCCGGACTTTCCTCCCTATTACTAAGGCGATAGAACGGCCTGCATGGGGCAAAGATAGCTTTTTAGCTGGTAGCTTATAGCTTGTAGCTGATAGAAAGAGGGCCAACATATCGTGCAAGCTATACGCTATAAGCTACAAGCTATTTGGCATAATACTTGAATAGCCTACCTTTGAACTACAAAACCATATAATAATGAAATTTTTAAAAACCACTCTATTAACAGCTATAGCAGCTTTTGCGCTGGTGTTTACAGCCTGTAACCGCGAAGACTCATCAAGCGTTGACCAAAGCAAAATTTGGTTGGGCCATTATTGGGAATATGATGGTGCTACGGGCATTACTACCGCTAAAGCGCAGTTTAGGTTTAGCAACGGGTTAGGCACTATTTTAAAACTGTCAGACCCTGCCAATGTAAAAGTTAACGGCGAAGCTACCACCTTGGAAAACCTTAGCGTTACCTACTTAAAAACCTATACCGGAGTTGAAGACAGCGCCACCTTTGTGTATACCGATGTAGACAACAACGTGTTTACCAACACACTGGTAATGAACAACGCTATTGATTTGCCTGCCAACATTAACGGCGCAAACATTAGCAAAGCGGCTGCATATGATATAGATTTTGTTGGCGCACCAGTTGCCCCCGGCGAAATGGCTACTGTATACATTAAAGAGGGCAACGGCAGCGACTGGAAAGCATTCTCTAACAGCACCCAAGGCGCCACCAAAGTTACCCTTACTATTGACCAACTTGCTGGCTTAAACACAGGCAATGCTACTATTAAAATAGAGCGTTACAAAGCAGGTACACCGGCCAGCAACCCCGGCAAAAGTGGACTTACCTGGGTAAAATATGGTTCGGCAGTAAAAAATATTACGTTGACAAATTAAGGGGCCTCACCCCCACCCCCCTCTCCTATAGCGAGGGGGGCTTTAAAAGTCCTTATCCTCTGTGGGTCAAGGGCTTTTTTTGTGGCATAAAATTCGTACATTAGTAGGTCTATACGTGTTTATGAAGTTGAAAATCCTCTCATTTTTTTGCTTAGTACTTTTTGCTTTTAGTGCGCAGGCACAAAACCATACTATACAACTGTATTTTTTATACGGATCAAAACCGGCAAAGGGTTTTAAGAAGACTGAAAAAAAACTGTTTGGCGGCTTGCACGGTGGGCACGTTAGCATTGGGGTTGATAGTAGCATAACAGGCTTTGGGCCGGTGGGTAAATTTCATATATTTTCTAAAAAGAAACGCAACGCGGGTTTTAGGTGCGAAGACCAAACATCTTTCAACGCCGACTCGGTAGGCAAAAAATACACCACTATAACCATACCCATTACCAATGAGCAGTATGAAAAAATTACCGGCATACACAACGGCTATTTGAATAACGCCCCATACGATTATGCCTTTATTGGTATGCGCTGTGCGGCCGCATCATACGATGTTTTGTCGCAACTGGGGTTAGTAAAAGCCAAAGGCAAAACGGCAACAAAGCTGCAAATATTTTACCCACGTAGGCTGCGCAAACGTATGCTAAAAATGGCTAAGGAAAAAGGCTACAAAGTACACTACCAGGCAGGAAGTAAGACAAGAGTTTGGGAGAAAGATTAAAGCTTTTTCACCATCACAAAATCTTCCATCAAATAGCCGTTGCCAATGTCAAAATCTTCGGCACGCTCAATGCTAAAACCATTTTTAAAATAGAAGTTAATAGCCTTGAAATTCTTACGGTTTACTTGTAAGCGGATGATGGTAGCCCTAGGAAATTCAGCCAATGCAAGGCGCAGTATTTCGCTACCAATATTCATACGCTGGTACTCATTATCAATATAAAATTTATTCAGAAAAAGTTCGCCGTTGGTATTGGTAATAGCGATGTAGCCTGCCGTGTTGCCATCGTTTTTTATCAAAAAAAACGTAGCTCCTTCCTCTCTCTGTTTTGCTAAACTGTCCATATTATACATCCACTCCATCATAAAATCCATTTGCTGTTGGCTAATGATGTTGGGAATATAATGTTGGCTCCACACACGTTCGGCAATGTCGTGTATAGCTTGGTAATCGGCTGATGTGGCGGGAGCTAATTCAATCATACTAATTCTTTTTTATTAACGCCATATAAAACCCGTCAAACCCGTCTGACGGCCATAGATGTTGCTCTTCTACCAATTCAAAATTTTTGTTGTTGGCTAAAAATTTCTGCACCTGCAACTCATTCTCGCCGGGTAAAATGCTGCATGTAGCATACACCATCATACCGCCGGGCTTAAGCATTTGCTGGTAGCTTTGCAAAATTTCGGCCTGCGTGTTTTGCACCTTCTCAATAAATTCAGGTGTAAGTTTCCACTTCGCATCGGGGTTACGGCGCAATACACCAAGCCCCGAGCAGGGCGCATCAAGCAATAACCTGTCGGCGCTATTAGCCAAGCGTTTAATTGCCTTGCTATCGTCTATTACTTTTGTTTCAATATTTTGTACCCCGTTGCGGCGGGCGCGGCGTTTCAATTCTTCCAGCTTATGGCCCTCAATATCCATAGCTACAATTTTGCCCTTGCCCTCCATTAGCGATGCTATGTGCAACGTTTTACCACCAGCACCGGCGCAGGCATCAATAACGCGCATGCCGGGTGCTACACGCATAAAAGGCGCTATGGCTTGCGACCCTGCATCTTGCACCTCAAAAAATCCGTTCCTAAATTCAGTTAACCCAAACAGGCTGCCCTTGCGTTCCAGCAAAATAGCATCCGGAAATTTTTTGCTGGTTTGCCCATTCATACCATGGTCGTCCAGCATTTCTTTCAGCTCGTGGCGAGTGGTTTTAAGGGTGTTAACACGTATTACCAGTTCGGCCTGCTCGTTTAGGTTTTCCAGCTCATGCAGCCATTTTTTGGCACCCAAATGTTCAACGCCTAACTCATACAACCAATCGGGCACGCTATGCAAAACTGCCGGAATTTTTTTGGCTTCGTGCATGCGTTTTTCCAACACATCATTGGGTATATGGTAGTCAATCAACCAGTCGGGCAACTGCACACCCTTGCGCTGAAACCATGTAGCTACACGTTGGCGAATAGCTCGTTTATCATTCTCTTCTTCAACATCGCTCAAAAAGCCTATCAGTCGCCACCAGCGGACTAAGTCGTAAACATTTTCGGCAATAAAAGCCCTATCGCGCCCACCCATTCGCGGGTCCGATGCAAGAGTGCGCTCAATCACCTTATCGGCGTAGCGCTTCTCAATAAATATCTCGGTAAGACTCAGTATTACTGCCTCTACCAAACTGCGGTGTAACTTGTTGTGCACGGCGCAAAGGTAGTTTTAACAGCGCTAATACCAGCTATAATATACGCCAATCTTATCAGGCCCCATGTTCAGCAATTTATTATACGAAATGCGCATAATAATATTGGGGTATTTTACCGATTTATAATCCTTATTTATCGTATTCTCTCCGTACGCAGTACGCACAAATTTTTCAGCAGTAAATTCATCCAATAGTTTATTAAATTGTACAGTATCGCTTGTAACAAAGGTTATAGCCAAGGTGCTGTCTACTTTGGAGCGCCACTTACTAACTTCATACCGGTTAGGGAATTTAAGCGAGTCAGGATTCCATTTTATCTTATCGTATATAATTGGTACAGAAACCCCATCTATATGCGTTTTAGGCTTTTCAAACCCAAGCTGCGCCATAGCACTATCTATAGCGTACACCGAACGTGTATAAGCAGCTTTAATCATACCCGTTGCAGGTATCTGCGCTTTAGTCGCTACATTAAACAATAACAAAGGCAATAAAATGTATTTCATTTTACTAAGGTATATTTTAATATTCAGCACTTCGCATTATTATAATGCTCGTAGTCAGAATGCAGAATTTATAATGATTGTCACACTGAGCCCCGATATTCATCGGGATAAACTCCGTCGAAGTGTGGGCGTTTGTCTCGCCTGAGGCGAGACACCGGGCTATCCGTTCGCAGGAGCCCGTCCGAATGGATGAAGCCATTCATCCGGGCGGGCTCACTGCTATCCCTAACGCGCTGGCGCCAGCAACTATCCCGTCTATTTCCCTCACCCGTCTCATTACATTCGGCACCCTCTCCAAGTGGGAGAGGGTCGGTGACGAGCTTACGAGGAACCGGGGTGAGGGAAACTATCTTATTCTACTTCATAACTCATCTCTCATAATTCATAATTTCATCGTACCTTCATCGCTCCGTTTTACCCCAATTATTTATAGCTAACGATGAAGAAATTACTTCTGCTACTTATAGCAGTTTTACCGCTAAACCTAATTGCACAAACACCTAAACACCCCGGCCCCGATGCTGTTGGTGGTGTTATTCCAAAATACGACTACAAAAAAAATCAAAAGTATAAAGGCTATACCAAGCAATCATTTTACCTTACGATGCGCGATGGTGTAAAGTTGGCGGTTGACTTATACCTGCCTAAAGGCCTAGCGCCCGGCGAGAAAATACCCATGCTGCTAAACCAAACACGCTACTGGCGCGGGGTTGAATTTCGCGGATTTTTTAAACCCTTTTTTGGCGATAAAATGCCCGGCAAGGTAGGCAAGTTGCTAAAAGAAATTATTGCCAGCGGCTACGCTGCTGTTATTGTTGATACCCGTGGAACCGGCGCCAGCTACGGCCGCTGCAACTACCCGTGGAGCATGGACGAAATTAAAGACGGCGCCGAAGTGGTAAACTGGGCCATAAGCCAACCATGGTGTTCTGGCCAAGTGGGTTCGTTGGGCATATCGTATAGCGGCACCACTGCCGAGATGCTTTTGGTAAACCAACACCCTGCCGTAAAGGCTATTGTGCCTATGTTTTCGTTGTACGATGCGTACGATGATATTGCCTTCCCCAACGGTATACAGTTTAGGTACTTTACAAGCAACTGGGGCAATGCCAACGCTATGTTGGATAAAAATAAACTGCCCACCAAAAAGCTTATTGCCAAAATGCTTATTAAAGGTGTTGATCCAATAAACGGCAAAGGCAAGCGCAAACTGCTGCGTGGCGCTATGGAGGCGCATAAAGATAATATATCGGTGCACGATGCTGTGCTAACTATTCGCAACCGCGATGATGTGCCTATGGAAGGCAAATATTTAAGCGGCATTAGTGTGTTTAGTCCGCATGCTTACCGTGGTGTTGTCGATTCGTCGGGTGCTGCTATATACTGCTACAGCGGCTGGTTTGATGGCGACTACCAACACGCGGCAGTTAAACGTTTTCTTAATCTTACCAACCCCAACAGCAAATTAATTATTGGCCCGTGGGAACATGGTGGCTACTTAAATTTAAGCCCCACTGTTAACGCCGAAGGCACGTTTGACAAGGCTTCGGAATTATTAAAGTATTTTGATTTTCACCTGAAAGGAATACAAACCGGCATTGATAAAGAGCCGCGCGTGTACTACTACACTATGGTTGAAGATAAGTGGAAAAGCAGCGCCGTTTGGCCTCCGGCTTCAACCGCTACAACGTATTATTTAAACAACAACAACACGCTAAATACTACTGCGCCTTCGGCAGAAAATAGTGTGACCTATATTAGCGATACCACCACCGGTTCGGGGCATATTACCCGCTGGAAATCGGTAAACGGAAAGGTAAAAGAAGCCCCCGTATACGAAGAATTTGGCACCCTTACCCCTAAAATGGCCTGCTTTACCGGCGAGGCATTAACAGCCGATATGGAAGTAAGCGGCCACCCGTTAATTTACCTGTGGGTAGATGTGCCGAGCGCAGACGCAGGCTTTTTTGTGTACCTGTGCGATGTGGATGAAAACGGCCATGTGCAATACGTTACCGAAGGCTCGCTAAACGGCAAATACCGCAAGGTGGGCACCAATCCTCCGTTTGTAGATGTTGCGCCGTACCATAGCTGCAACAGCAGCGACAGTGAACAATTTATTGCAGGCATCCCTGCCCTGCTCTACTTCGATTTGCTACCTACATCATACCTCTTTAAAAAAGGCCATAAGCTAATGATAGCCATATCCTGCGCCGATACCGACCATTTTGAACCCATCACCCCACATGGCATTCCTGTTAAAATTTTAACCGGTGGACTTAAAGGCACGAGTGTTATTTTACCTGTGGTTACTCGCTAATTAAAAAGCGAAGAAATTAAAGAATGTGTTTAAAATCTCCCTTGTAAAGAGAGTATCCCGCCAACGGCGGGAGTAATGAGGGGGAGGGATTTTAACACTGCATTCAGGGCCGTGCTACGAGCATTCCCTATAAAAACATTCAATACCTAGTACAACTAGTGGTTATGCTAGCTATCTGATAATATCTTTTCCACGTTTTATATAAAAATCAGCCAATATATTATAGTCTGTTTTATATGAAAGTATATCTTTTTTGTCAAAATAAATTGGATATCGATCGTAGTAATTATTTCCTGACCTAAACTCAATGGCATTTAATATCATTTCAGCTTCATGACTATAACTTACTAACCTTATTGCAATAAGTCCATTTCTAATACTGTATAGGCTATTTATAGTCTTTTTCTTTTCATTTATAATTGGATCATTAAAAGTAAAATCAAAGTTAACTTCATTTTTAAAGATGTAATATTTATATGTTAGTCTAAAATCTTTATTAAATGTTGTGCCGCCATCTGTTATACCATTAGCTATCAAGAACATACCGGCTGAATTATCATTAATCGAGCTTACGGTATCTGTAGTATAAAAATAAAACCAAACTTTAGGTAAAATGTAATCATACATAAGTCTGTTAAAGTTAGAAATAAGTGTATCGTACTTTTTAGTTTTATCGGCAGGATTAAAATCATAGTACTCTATACTACCTGTATTATCACTATTAGTGAAATTGTAAAAATTAGTCGGATAGTCTACATAAGATGAAGAAATCTTCTCTTTGTAGTCCTTTAAAAATTTTATTGCAGGAGGAGGCAACTTGTCCAGTTTAACAGTTAAATTAACATGTACTTTTAATGGACTTATTGGGTGTTGTAGTTCTTGAATATTATCTAAAGCTATATTTTGCTTGACAAGTTGTTCTCCAAATTTTAAAATAGTATACTGAAATCTAGAAGAATCCTCTATTAATTTTGTAGAATCTCTAAATCTCTGGTCTTCTAATTTATTAATTGTATTTGCATGTCCAATTGAATCAATTATATAGCTTGTAGAGTCTAGTCTATATAAAGCTTTTTGAGCAATAGCGTCATTTCTAGCTTTTTTCAAGAATTTCTTTCTTTTCATTCTCTGCTAAAATATCATCTTCCCTTTGACTAAAAATACTGACGGTAAAAGCTATTAGCATTAGAATTAAAACGATAAAACCGAATGGGGTTAACTTATTAAACAGGCTTGGTTTATCATCTTTTTGGGTTTTTAGAACTAATCCTATAATTCCTAATAAAGCAGTTATGATAATGGTTATATATGTGCTCATAAAGCAATTTGTTTAGTTTGCATAATATTACGAAAAATATTAAATTTTAATTTACAATAGGATTACGCATGCGCCAGCCGCATTAGGGATAGTAGCGGCAGCCCGCAGCGAAGCGAGGACTATAGCGCATAGCCCGCCGCCCCCGCATACACGGGAGCGGAACGCCATGTTATATATATTAATTTTCTATCGGCTCGGCAATATTCACTTCGTCAACATAGGTGGCTTTAACCCATTGTTGGGTGGGCGCTATACGGTACCAGCCGCCTTTTTCTTCGTAAATGGCAATATGGGTGCCTTGGTTTAACACCTTTATTTTTGCGCCGTTGGGGTTACCCTCTGCCCTTACGTTTAGCCCCGATGTGTTTACAATGCCATGCTTAAGGCCTTTGGTATCAATAATGCCGGCGGCAGGTACATCAACGCCGTTATAGGCTGCCATAACTTTCGGAATAAAATTAGCCTCGCAATCGGCCACTTTATTACCACCAAAAAAGTTAGTGCCCGGGCACGATTTTGTACTACCTGTTCCGTTGGTGCGCACGCCTGTGTTTAAGTCGTACCAATGGTGGTAAACAATAGTGTTGGTGTTTGGAGTTAGATTAAACTTGCGGCAAAGCAGTGCATTCAGTTTTACAATGGTATCAGCATGTGCGGGTGTCATAGTGTCGGCGCCGGTATCAAAAAAGCCAATATGCTCAATGCAAATGCCGTTGGCGTTTGCGCCTTTAATGCCTGCCGGTATTTTATCAAGGCTGCGGCAAATGCCTATCGTTCCATCAGGAAAAGTAGTAAGGTTTTGGGCAATTTCGGCAAAGCCGCGTTGCAGGTGCGCGCTTTCCATGCCTTTTAACATTTTCACATGGTTATCGCCCTTAAAATGGGCGTAGCCGGGTATGTAGGTATGGTGATTTTGCACCAGCTTTATTACGCGGTTTACGTGTTGGCCATCAAGCCAGGTTTTAAATTCATTAAAAGTAAAAACGGTAAATTTTGGAGTTGTTGCCATTGGTTTAGTTGGTTTTAAATTAATGATTAAGTTTAACTACAAGCGGTGAAATTTAGTGTAGCAAATAAAGCAAAAAGTAATTAGTAAAACAATGGTTTTAAATTGTGCGGCAGCCCTAATCTCCCCCTTGTCAGCCTAGCTGACATTCCCTCTCCATGAGGGGGATATTTGCCGCGCATAATGTCTCCCTTTCGAGGGAGTACCGCCTTTAGGCGGGGAGGGAGGGCATTCTGAATTATGCATTCTGCATTATGAATTCCTTTTAATAACTCCTCACCCATAACTCATAACTCCGATTTCGCTATTTAGCGAAATTGCCCTACCTTTGCGGCCATGTCGACAGCCACCCTTCCAACCCTTGAAACCGCCCAAAAATTGGGCTTAACAGCAGACGAGTTTAAAAAAATTGAAGAGATTTTGGGCCGTATGCCCAACTTTACCGAGCTGAGTATCTTCTCAGTAATGTGGAGCGAGCACTGCTCTTACAAAAACTCTATCAAGTGGTTAAAAACCCTTCCGCGCGATGGTGAGCATTTGCTGGCCAAGGCTGGCGAGGAAAATGCCGGCCTTATTGACATTGGCAACGGCTGGGGCTGTGCTTTTAAAATTGAAAGCCATAATCACCCGTCGGCGTTGGAGCCTTACCAAGGCGCTGCAACGGGCGTGGGCGGCATAAACCGCGATATTTTTACTATGGGCGCGCGCCCTATTGCTCAGCTAAACTCGCTGCGCTTTGGCAACCCCGAAACGGAGCGCACCAAATGGCTGCTAAAGGGCGTTGTTAAAGGCATTGGCGATTATGGCAATGCGTTTGGCGTACCCGTTGTTGGCGGCGAAGTGTTTTTTGACGATTGCTACAACCAAAACCCGCTGGTAAATGCCATGAGCGTAGGTATTGTGCGTAAAGGCGAAACAGCTTCGGCAACATCGTACGGCGTGGGCAACCCGGTGTACATTGTAGGTTCATCAACGGGCAAAGACGGCATACACGGCGCTACCTTTGCCTCTGAAGATATTACAGAAGCATCTAGCGACAAAATACCTGCCGTACAGGTTGGAGACCCATTTCAGGAAAAACTGTTGTTAGAAGCCTCGTTAGAGGTTATTAAAACAGGTGCTGTTATCGGCATGCAGGATATGGGCGCAGCAGGCATCACCTGCTCAACGTCAGAAATGTCGGCCAAAGGCGAGCATGGCATGCTTATTTGGTTAGATAAAGTACCAATGCGCCAGGAAGGTATGGTGCCGTTTGAGATACTACTTTCTGAATCGCAAGAGCGTATGCTTATTGTGGTAGAGAAAGGCCGCGAAGACGAGGTACAAGCCATTTTTGACAAATGGGATTTAAACTGCGTACAAATTGGCGAAGTAACCGAAGGTAACCGCCTGAAATATTATTTTAAAGGTGAATTGGTTGCTGATGTTCCTGCTGAAGATTTAGTACTTGGCGGTGGCGCACCCGTTTACGACCGTGAATATACCGAGCCTGCATACTTTGCCGA
>JANOCJ010000125.1:0-13962 GCA_031412115.1 Flavobacteriales bacterium | reverse complement strand
TTCAAATTCCGAATTATCAACCATACGAAGGATGATGTCTTTCACATCGTATTGCTTGTCGCGGGTATCAGGCAAAATGCCAAAAATTTCTTTCTCGTTAAGCTTCGGTTTGACCGGTTTAGCACGGTCGAAACCTGCGGTATTGTTGTGCCCAATCTTATCCATAATGTTACGGATGCGCGTAAGGCAGTCTTTATCGTCTTTGCATTTATAATCCGTTACGCCCGATATTTCGCTGTGGGTAGTAGCACCGCCCAATGTTTCGTTATCTACATCTTCGCCAACGGCCGCTTTTACCAAATACGAACCGGCAAGGAATATAGAACCTGTTTTTTCTACAATCATAGCCTCATCGCTCATAATAGGCAGGTACGCGCCACCGGCTACGCAGCTACCCATAATGGCCGAAATTTGGATAATGCCCATACTGCTCATAATGGCATTGTTGCGAAAAATGCGGCCAAAATGTTCTTTATCGGCAAAAATATCTTCTTGCATAGGCAGGTACACACCGGCACTATCTACCAAATAGATAATAGGCAGGCGGTTTTCCATGGCAATTTCCTGCGCACGCAAATTCTTTTTAGCTGTAATGGGGAACCATGCACCGGCTTTAACAGTAGCATCATTAGCCACTACAACGCACAGGCGTTTGCTAACGTAAGCCAGCACTACCACTACGCCACCCGATGGGCACCCGCCGTGTTCGGCATACATTTCGTCGCCTACCAAAGCGCCAATTTCAATAACGTTGCTGCCTTTGTCAATCAAAAAGTCAACACGTTCGCGGGCGCTTAGCTTGCCTTTTTCGTGTTGCTTTGCAATGGCTTTTTTGCCGCCGCCTTCGTATACCTTGTCAAGTTTACTATTTAGCTTGCTTACCAGCAGCTTTAACGCATCCTCGTTTTTGTTGAACTCTAAATTTTGTACACTCATAAGCCGCAAAGATAGTATTTAGCGGAGAGCCAAGAGGGTAGAGGGGAGAGTTTTTTATTGTGATACCTTACCTCTTTTAATGACGTTCCTTCTCCATTGTATGAAGAGGGGTGGCATTCGCTGAAAGGCAGATGACTGGGTGAGGTTAATCCTGCTTTTTAGGAGAATTAAATAAACCGGCAGCGTGTTTTTTCTTCATACTGCTAATAGCCTCAAGACTTTTCTTCTCTACCAAAACATACATAACATAAGCAAACACCAGCACCGGCGGAATAAACAACCAGTATATGCGGCTGTAAAAAATGTATTGGCCGGTTACTTTGCTTAGTATAGCATAGCACAAAAAGTAAAATGGCAGGTGGAAAATGTAGAGCGAATAACTAATGTCGCCCAGCGTGGTTAGGGCATTAAATATGCGCCCTTTTTGTACAGGGTATTTTAATAAAATAATCATAGCGGCCGCAGCCAGCAAAGCGGCTAGCGTGTTGCTAACGGGTTTCTTTTCCAAAATTCCAAAAAGTATTACGCTGCCTGTAAGCCCAACAAGAAATAAATAGCACAGCCATTTGTTTGGCAAACGCATTTTATCCAGGTTGTTTTTTATAAAGTCGTACAGGCAAACACCCAGTATAAAATGAAAACCGTACTTAAATAAAAACATCAATAAAAACTGGTTTTCATCAACCGTAATAAAAAGCCCTACAGCGTAGGATAGTAGCGTGCCAATAAAAGCCCACTGTTTGCGCCTTATAATAACGGGGATAAGTAGATAGAAGATCCCCTCGTACAGCAGCGACCAATAGGCGAAATTGCAGGCTATATAATCGTTTTTGGGTAAAAATAATATGCTGTTTAGCCCCATCATAATATCCAACTCTTGGTACGATGCTATTAACCGCCGGTTAATAAGCCTCGGTATTTCGGCAGTAAATAAGTAGTTGTTGTAATAACTTATAAAAAAGAATACGCCTACCGCAAAAATGGCCGAGGCTATATAGGGCGGGTAAATACGCAGGGCCCTGTTGGCGTAAAAGCCCTTCCAGCTCCAGTTGTTTTTATCAAAACTAAAAGCAATAAAAAAGCCCGATAGCACAAAAAATACAATAACAAACTCTTGCGCTGAGCTTGAAAGTAAGTCGAGGGCAAACAGCAGGTAATCTGTAATGCCCCATTCGCTGCGCGGAAACTTATCTAAATATTCTCGACCGCCAACCCAAAAAATAACCTTGGCATGGCCAAGCGCTACATACAGCGCAGCCAGCCCTCTAATAATATGTAAATTTCGTAAGTTGGACATAAGGCGGCTAAAGTACAAAAAAATAAATGCGGGCATGCAGGCCCTGAAGTAAGCCTTGGTGTTGGCCATTAAGCATATACAAACAATAGTTTACTGACAATCATCATACTTTTTGTGGGGTTAGATTGCGTACATTTGCTAAAAATTAACAGCTATGGAATTTGTAGACATAGAATTTTTAGAACGCGAAAAAGACAGGATTAAGGCTGACTTTAATAGCAAAAAGCCGTTTCGTTATACTTACTTTGATAATGTATTAAAAGCAGATAAAGCAGAAGAGGTGTATGCACAATACCCTACCATTACCAATGGTCAATGGGATGGCACAACATATATTGACCAAAAAAATAAATTTACTAAAACAGAGTTTGAAAAGGGTTCGGTTTTAGACAGGGTTTTTAAAGAATTGAACAGCGCTGAGTTTTTACAATACATGGAATATATTTCGGGTATTGAAGGCTTAGCAGGCGATGCCAAATTATTTGGTGGAGGTTTGCACCAGTCTATTAAAGGGGCGTTTTTAAATGTGCATGTTGATTATAACTTTCACCCCGAAACCAAGCAGCACCGTAGGCTTAATGCCATTATTTACTTGAACAAAGACTGGAAAGACGAATACGAAGGGCATTTGGAATTGTGGGATTTGGTGGATGGCAAGAAAGAACGCATTGCCCGCGTAGCCCCATCCTTTAATCGCTTGGCTATGTTTGAAACCAATGAAATTTCTTTTCACGGCCACCCACACCCGCTAAAAGCACCTGATGGCATTAACCGTAAATCATTGGCGGTATACTACTATACAGCTACCCGCCCAGAGGGTGAGATAGCCCATGAACACAATACTATTTACGTAAACACTACCGGCACCGGTGGGCAGTTAAAGCGTTTTGGCTCGGGATTAAAAGCCTTGGTTGAACGTATAACGGGCAAATAGTGCGTGGCGGGTATCTACATACATATTCCGTTTTGCAGGCAAGCATGTAATTACTGCGATTTTCATTTTTCAACCACCCTTACCCATAAGGCGGAGTTGGTTGATGCTATTATACAAGAAGCTGAATTACAGAAAGGGTATTTGCAAGGCAAACCCATCTCAACCATCTACTTTGGCGGGGGCACACCTTCCATTTTAACTAAATCAGAATTAGAAAGCATCTTATCTAAATTAAAAAGTCTTTTTACTGTTGATGAAGGCGTTGAGGTTACGTTAGAAGCTAATCCCGATGACTTAACACCTGAAAAACTAACCGAACTAAAAGCATTAGGTGTAAACAGGTTAAGTATTGGTATTCAATCATTTATAGAGCAAGATTTACGGTCGATGAACCGTGCGCACAATGCACAGCAGGCAATTGAATGTGTAAAGCTGGCGCAGGCAGCAGGCATTACCAACATTAGCATTGATTTGATTTATGGTATACAAATGCTGGACGATTTAGACTGGATAGAGAACATTGACAAAGCCGTAAAACTGGGTGTGCAACACATCTCTGCCTATGCCTTAACGGTAGAACCTAAAACGGCATTGGCCCACCAAATAAAAACCGGCAAGGCAGCGCCTGTTGATGAAGAAAAAGCATCGCGCCATTTTCATTTATTGGTTGATAGGCTGGCTAAATCAGGCTTTGAACAGTACGAAATATCAAACTTCTCATTGCCCGGCCACCGTTCAAAACACAACAGTTCGTACTGGAACGGCGAATGGTATTTGGGCTTAGGCCCCTCGGCGCACTCGTTTAACAATAAATCGCGCCAGTATAATATTAGAAACAACGCCGTATATATTAGCGATATTAACAAAGGCAAAATTACTGCAGAGATGGAAACACTTAGCACCAACGACCGCTATAACGAGTATATAATGACCGCCTTGCGCAAAGTGGAGGGTATAGATTTGGACGAAGTAGAAAAGCGCTTTGGCAAGTTTTACCAATTGTTGTGCATGAAAGAGGCGCGCAATTATATAAAGGACGGCCAACTGTCATTCAACAATAACTGCTTAACGCTTACCACCAATGGCAAGTTTTTTGCTGATGGAATAGCCTCGTCATTATTTGCTACAGATGATGTATAATTGCACCTTATGAAAAACGGATTACTTTTAATGCTCGTATTATTAGGCTACAGCGTAAGCGCGCAACAAAAGTTTACAACACAGCCTTTGCCGCCTACCACTACGTTAAAAAAAATAGCTACTGTTGGGTTACAACAGCGGGTTGTTACCAAGGCCGAAACCAATAAAATAGACTCTATTAACTACCTGTTTGGCATATATACCCTGCCGGTGTTTTATCCTGATTATGTAAAGGCTGCGTATGTGCAATATTATACCCCCGATTATGAAGAATATGATTTGGTAAGAGGGCAGATATACTATAAAATACCCTATGAGTACACCCAAATTTATGCTACACAAAAACTGTCGAGCAAGTATGAGTATACTATGGTTTACGATTCGACCAAACAAGCATGGCTGCGCCAAATAGGCAATTGGCCCTATTTTAGGCGCGACTCTATTTTTGTTAATGCTACCCGTATGATGTTTTCGCATAGCCCTGCCAGTTATAATATAGATACGTTGCGGGTATTTAACGGGCTTGAAAAAATATTTGACAGTAAAGGCAAATACGGTTGCTGGTATTTGCCGCACCATACCAACGCAGACCAAAATATAATGGTGTTTACCACGCCCGAAAACAGCTCGTTTGTGGCTAAAATAAAGGTGGTGAAAAAAGTAAAACAATACACCAAAGGTGATGATACGCTTGGGATTGCTAAGCTGGGCAAATATCAAATAGAGCTTGACACCAACACGGTAATAAGCACAGGGCAGGAGAAATTAACGCTGGCAAAAAATGCTTTTATTGCTACCGACAGTACCTTTACCGGCAAGCTTAAAAAGGGCAAAGAGTATTATGTAGTGCTTACCGATGGGCAAGCCGTAGGCCGCAACGAACCTTTGCATTTGGTTTATTTTGCGTTGCCTGCAAGCAAGCCAGTAAAGTATATTAAGCCACTTAAGTATATTAAGCTAAAAGCCAGCACCGGCCGCCGCGGTGGCGATGGGCAGGAGTAAGTAACTCTCCCCCTAAAGTAGGGGGAGTAACGCGAAGCGGGGAGGGGGTATTATTTCAACGCGCCAATCTGTTCTTCCAGCAACTTAATTTTAGCGTTGGCGTCAGCCTCTTTTTTGCGTTCCGATTCTACAGCCTCAGGTTTAGCATTGGCTACAAAACGCTCGTTAGCTAACTTAGCCTGTACGCTCTTTAAAAAGCCCATGGTATAGTCTAAATCAGCCGTTAGTTTTTTCAGTTCTTCTTCGGCGTTTACCTCAATGGTAATTGGCACGAAGCATTCAAAGCTACCGGCAACAAATGATGGCATGCCTTGCAAACCTTCGGTTACAAAGTTTATGGCTGATAGGTTACAAAGCTTGGTAATCAAATCTAACCAAGATTGAGACAAGCCATCTTTAGCGCCTTTTATTGCAAGCTCCAATGTTTCTTTCGGAGAGATATTTTTCTCTTTACGTATGTTACGCACGTTGCTAACGATGCCTTCAAACAAAGCAAACTCTGTAATTAATGTTGAGTTGGTCTTGATGATTTTCGGGTACTCTGCCACTATAATGTATTCATCCTCGCCGCGCTCTTTTAGTGTATGCCAAATCTCTTCGGTAATAAAAGGCATAAACGGGTGAAGCACTTTCAACAAGCCTTCAAAAAGTTCAACGGTTTTATCGTAAGTAACTTTGTCAATCTTCTCGCCAAAAGGTGGTTTCACCATTTCAAGGAACCACGAGCAGAAATCATCCCACGCCAGTTTGTACACCGACATTAATACTTCCGACATTCTATATTTAGAGTATAGGTCCGATAGGTTAGCTACCTCTTCGTTAAAGCGGTTTTCAAACCAATCGCAGGCGGTTTTACTTGCTTCGCTTTGGGTTTTGCTATCGTCTACTTCCCAGCCTTTTATCAGGCGGAAGGCGTTCCATAGCTTATGGCCAAACATGCTGCCTTGCTTGCACAGCGCTTCGTCAAACATTAGGTCATTGCCTGCAGGCGATGATAACAACATACCAACACGCACGCTATCGGCACCGTATTGGGTAATCAAGTCCAACGGGTCGGGCGAGTTGCCTAATGATTTACTCATTTTACGCCCCTGCTTATCGCGTACAATACCTGTTAAATAAACATTGCTAAAAGGCTTTTTATCTATATACTCGTAGCCGGCAATAATCATACGCGCTACCCAAAAGAATAAAATTTCGGGGGCGGTAACCAAATCGTTGGTAGGGTAGTAGTACTGCAAATCGGCATTACCGGTTTTATCTTCCTTGCCAAAAATGGTAGGGTCGAACACCGCTATAGGCCACAACCACGATGAGAACCATGTATCCAACACATCCTCATCCTGGCGAAGTTCAGCCTCGGTAACGGTAATATTTTGCGCAGCAAATAAAGCAACAGCCTCTTGTGCTGTTTTGCAAACAACCGTTTTGCCATTAGGGCCATACCAAGCCGGTATGCGGTGGCCCCACCACAACTGGCGAGATATACACCAATCGTGTACATTCTCCATCCAGTGTTTATAGGTGTTTATAAACTTCTCCGGAATCAGTTTTACCTCTCCATTCAGCACATTATCCAATGCCGGTTTCGATACGGTGTCCATCTTCAAAAACCATTGCATAGATAGCTTTGGCTCAATAACAGCATCCGTCCGCTCCGAATATCCAACCTTGTTTTTAATGTCTTCAACTTTCACCAACAAGCCTTGCGCTTCCAAGTCAATTGCTATTTGCTTGCGTACCGCAAAACGGTCTTGCCCAATGTAAAAACCAGCGGCTTCGCTTAGTTTACCTTCGGGGGTAAGGGTATCAATAACCTCTAAATTATGCTTTATGCCTAAGTTATAGTCGTTGATATCATGCGCAGGGGTAACCTTTAACGCACCGGTACCAAATTCTAAATCAATATAGGTATCAAAAATAATAGGCACTTTGCGGTTAACCATAGGTATAACGGCGTGCTTGCCTGCTAGGTGCTTGTAGCGCTCATCATCAGGGTGAACACACACGGCAGTATCGCCCAAAATAGTCTCGGGACGGGTAGTGGCAATGGTAATGTATTCGCCTTCAATTTCGGCAATGGGGTATTTTACAAAGTACAGTTTAGAGTTTACCTCTTTGTGTAAAACCTCCTCATCGCTTACAGCAGTAAGGCCCTTAGGGTCCCAGTTAACCATGCGGGTGCCGCGGTATATCTGGCCTTTGTTGTATAAATCAATAAACACATCAATAACGGCCTGGTAGTAACCTTCGTCCATTGTAAAAGAGGTACGGTCCCAGTCGCACGATGCGCCTAAGGTTTTAAGCTGTTCCAATATAATGCCGCCGTACTTGTCTTTCCACTGCATGGCATATTTCAAAAACTCCTCGCGGCCAATATCGGTTTTGTTAATGCCCATATCTTTAAGCATAGCCACAACCTTAGCCTCGGTAGCAATAGAGGCATGGTCGGTACCCGGAACCCAGCAGGCGTTTTTGCCCTCCATGCGGGCCTTGCGCACCAGCACATCCTGTATGGTATTGTTGAGCATGTGGCCCATGTGCAACACGCCAGTAACATTGGGCGGTGGTATTACTATGGTATACGGCTCGCGCCCGTCGGGGGTCGATTTAAAAAAGCCCTTCTGCATCCACTGGCTGTACAGTCGTTTCTCGCTTTCGGTATGGTTGTATGTCTTTGCTATTTCCAAGATTTCTGTAAAAGCGCAAAAATAGCGAATATTGTCTGAACAGGATAGCAGGATTAATCAAGATATACAGGATTAGAAGTCATCCCTGCGAAGGCAGGGATCTCCGACAGTGCGGATAAGGATAGGTGTTACCGCAGTAGATCCCGCATCAAGTGCGGGATGACGGCTTTGGTGAGATTCCCGCCTGCGCGGGAATGACTAGAGGGGCGGGGAGAGAAATTTATTTTAATGCAAATCAAAAGTATTGGTAAGGTCGCGGTTTGTGTTGCCGCTGTGGCAGCCAATGCAACTATTACCTTTTTTACTTGTACTAATAATAATCTTTCCATCGGGTTCATACTCAGCCCATAGCCAGCCTTCTCCAGCATCAGGGTCGGTAGATGATTTTTTCATTACTGCCAGTAAGTCAATGTTATTGCCACTATAAACCTCCTTAATAATTACAGAGCCATCAGGAAAAGTGCTGCCGGTTGGCAACTCGCCCGTGCTATCTAAAACGGCGGCGGCTATTGCGTTAAAGCGCAATTTAAACGACCCATGCGGGCTATTGCCTAAACCGGGCAGCAGGGCTGCATTTTGGTAATAAACATAACCCGACTGTATGGTTTCGTCATACAAAGCCCTGTCGGTATCGGTTTCTTTTTTACAAGCATAAGCTGCTATAACTATACACGATAGGATAAATAGGTACGATAATTTTTTCATGGTATATTGTTGGTTTTACTAACGCATTACAATATACAATGTAAAAGGTTTAGTTATTGCAGCAACTTTACACAAATACTTTTATAAAGTTCCATATTGGGCAATGGTTGGTTCTCCAATTTAGCCTGTTCATCCCATGCGCGTATTTTAAGGTGCCAGTCAAATAAAGGGTCGGCTTCAAAGGCAGCGGCTTCGTTGGCAGTCATAGGGCCACCTTGGTAGGCAAGGGTTCCTTTACTGGCTTCTGATAGTTTTTCGTAATAGCCGGGGTGTTTATAGGTAAGGTAGCGCTTGCCTTTTACATGGCCTTTTATCAACTCAGCAACGGTATTGCTAAAGCCTAAGTCTAACATGTATTGTGCGCCAAGGCCCTCGTGGTCGTGCTTGCCCAAATCGCCCATGTTTTCGCCTTCGTCAAGCAAATGGCCAATATCATGAAACAGGGCTGCAATAACAACCTCATCGGGCGCGTTAACACGCTCTGCGCATTGGGCAGCTTGCACGGCATGTTCTATTTGCGATATGGATTCGCCTATATAATCGCCTTGGCCTTTGGCGGCTAAAACAGCAAACAGTTGGTTTACTTTTTCTTCGGGGGTCATACAGTAAAATTATAATTACCAATTAATAAATGGTAGGTATTTGCGGGCGGGTTTTAACAATTCTTCGGGTATTAATTTTAGTAGAAAAGCAATACCTAAATAACCACCACATATAACGCTTCCGCGGTACAATATTTCAAAAATAGTATCAAACTTATAGCCTGTTTTTCCCATAAAATTGGGGCTAATGGTATTTGGTAAATAATACCCGGCAAATGCCAGGGCCGTAATAACCATCAGCAGTTTCAACGAATCGAACCCAAAGGGCTGCATATTGAAATACCTGCGTATAAAGAGCATTTTACTTAAATTAAAAACAGTAGTACCAATAGCTATAGATATAGCCGCGCCCAATATACCATACATAGGCACTAAAATGCGTAGCAAAATAATAAGGAAAATAAATACACCGGCAAGTAGTGCAGTACCCTTACGGTAATGGTCGGAGTTGTAGATAATGGAGGTGTTGGAGCCTGAAGCCATATTAACCAACGACCCCATACTGACTATTAAAACAATAAGTTCTTTACCACGGTAAATCTCCGGCAAAAAGCTAAGTAATGGAGTAATGCAGGTATTAACCCCTAAAAATAATAAGCCGCCAATTAAGAATAGATTAGTGCTTGATTTATGGTAAATATCTGATATTTCTTTTTGATTTTTATGCGCAATTGCAATAGCCATTCGCGCTCCGGCAATGCGGTCTAGGCTACTTAAGGGTGTTTCAATAAACAAGCCAATAAATAATGCAATAGAATAAATACCGGCTGCCTTTAAGTCATATTTGCCTAAAATTACCATATCGGCATTTTTAAGCCCCAGCGATGCCATAGCAGCAATAGTCATAAGTATGGCATACCTAAACATTGTTTTGCGGCTTATTTTATCAAAGGCTTTAAAGCTAAACCTAAGTTTAGGCCTATCTATAACAAATACGTAAGCAGATACTGCCAGCAGGTTAAGCCCGTAAATAGCAGTAAAACTAAGTATAAATGCATTGAAATTTAAATATCCAAAATGGTATAGAACTACAACAAGAATGTTTAATAAACGAACAAATACCTCTGATACAACTGATGGGAAAACCGACCTTGAAAGCAGCGATGAGTATACATTTATAATTTGCAAAAACGTAAGAAAAAAGCTGAGCGGAAATACCAGCCAAAAATTGTCGGCAAACAGTTTTGATTGCTCGGCATACTGACCCGATATGTAGTTTTTTGAAGCGAATAAACCAATAGCAAATATTAAATAGCAAATAATAGCGTAAAATAATACGTAGCCTATAAACCCGTTATGGCCCTTTTCGTTTTTATTATTGGCAAAAAATCGTATTAAAATATTGGCTGCACCTAAAGGCAATATAACCGAAAGCAGGCTGGAGAATGAGTATAAAACCCTTGTTAAACCAATCTCTTCGGGCAGTAAGTAAAAAGGCTGTATATACAACATATTTATAAAACCAATAAGAATACCTGTGTAGATAATTACGGTATTATAAAGGCTTTGTCGTTGTATTACCCCCATATTATTTTTTTCTTAATATGGCTATTTGTGATGTAGGGCTATGGGTTGATTTTTTGATATATATTTTTTCCAGCCAATATGTTATGGGGCCTAATATATAACCCAGCGGGGTAAAAAACCTTACAGTGTTATGTATCATCCACCAATAGGCTTTTATAAATACGTTTTTAGTATTTATAGTACCGTTAGATAAGTATAGGAAAGGGCCACGGTCAACCACATCTAAATTGTATTTTTTAAATAAATTGAGTAGTGTAGTTTCTGAGCGCATTACCTGGTGGCGGCCACGTATGGTACGATTATCTGTTAAAAATAAATCAGAAAAAATAAAATAACCACCGGGTTTTAATAATGATGAAATATTAGCAATGGCCTTTTCAAAGCGCGCATCATCTACTACGTGAAATAGCACATCAATACAAGTAACAACATCATAAGCGCCGGCTTCAACACCTACCGGTAGTTGTTGTTCTCCAATATCACCCTGCTTAAAATCAGCATAGGGGAAAGTTTCTTTCAGGCTTTTAACTGCTACTTCAGTTAAATCAACCCCGGTAATAGGCGTAGCGCCTTTTTCTTTAAGGGTTTCAATCCAAAAACCGGTACCCGAACCTATATCAATGGCTTTTTTGCCTTTAAAGCTAATGTTATTTTTATCTAGATGAAAATTGAAGCTAAACTTGCGGGTTTTGTATGACCATACATTGAAAATTTTCCCCAACGACAGGTAACCAACCCCTTGCAGGTTGTTTTTGGCAGCTAAACGTTCTTCCCAATATTTGTTGGGGTTAAATACTTCTTCTTGTGTAGTACTCATCAAGTTTATAATAGGGTATTAACTATTGCTTTCTTTTCAACAGGTATAAAAAAGTATTCTGTTTTCGATTCCTGTTGGTTAATAATGCTTGCTACTTCAACTAAGCCATTGTCTGACGTTGCGTAATAAGCGTAGTTGTATTGGCTTAAAATTGCTTGTAATTCATTTTCTATCTGCCCCAGTATAACCTCGCACATAATAATTGGTCGGTGGGTTGATAGAACATCGTGAGCCCCCTCTAGTACCCAATGTTCGGTAGCTTCGGTATCCAATTTTATTAGGTCAATTAATATGTTGCCGGGCAAATTAGCCGCCACATAATCGTCCAATTTTATTGTTTTTACATTAACCTCCAGTTTAGAGCGGTAGCCCGAGTGGCCTGTACTTAAACCACCGTCGCCGGCCAATTGGTCGTTAATAAACGGCAGTTTGGGGTTACTTATTGCGTAAAATGTAGCTGTTGAGTTAGTATTACTTATAGCCACATCCGACACGGTAAAGTTTTTAAGCCCGTTGTTTTTTAGGTTTGTAGTTAAATAAGCATTGGGCGCAGGCATAGGCTCAAAAGCAAAAACGCGTAAGTTGGGGTTTGCGGCATGGGCTATTAATGAGTAATAACCAATGTTTGAACCAATATCAAACATGCATTGTGCATTTTTGGCAAACTGTATAAAAATACGGCTGCTGTTGTATTCAAACCCCTCAAAGCCGCCCCAAAACAGTAGTTTAGAATGGTAGCTGGTAGGGTTTGTGTAGTATTTTATTTTTTTATTGCCCGGAATTTTAAACCAAAAAGGCCCATATACCGGAAACTTAAACTTTGCTGGCATAAGGCGGCTAAATGGGCGTAGCAAGGTTGCTATAGTAATATTTATTACCGGGGTGTAAAATAGTCGCCTGAAAAATAACATAACGGCAAAAGTATAAACTATTGGCATTAGTCTGAAATTTTTGGCATTTTTGCCAATTCAAGTGATGAATATACTGTTTCACACCTTTTGGTATCCATATAATGAAGGCTTGCTGGGCATTTTTATCCGCGAGCATGCTGAAAGCTGTCAAATGGCGGGTGGTAATGTGGCCGTGCAGGCTATAATTGTTAAGCGTGGCAGGCATTTGTTTAAAACCAAATGTGTTTTTAAGCATGATGAGGGTGGAGTACCTACTTATTATTTTGTAGTAAAATCGTGCTTGTGGAAATATATAAGCGTTGCTACACCCTTGCTATATATGTTTGCCAAATGGCATTATAAAAAAGTAATTGCAAAAAAGTTTAAGGCAGATATTATAGTGTCTAATGTTATACAGCCAGCTGGTATTACGGGTTTTTGGCTGGCAAATAAATTAAAAAAGCCACATGTTTTAATTGAACACTGGACACAGTTGCCAAGGTTTATGAAACATAATATTTTTGCCTCATTGGCTAAAAAATCGTTGCGAAAATCAGCCTTAATACTACCCGTTTCAAATTATTTAAAAAAACAATTAATAGAATATGGTGCCAAGCCTGAAAGGACTGTAGTAGTGCCTAATGTTATAGCCACTAATGAATTTTATTATGGTGTAAAACAACCTAAAGACCATTTCCGTTTTTTAGCCGTGATGTCGCTAAACTACCCCAAAGACCCTTTTTTGTTAATTAATGCTTTAGGCATTATTTCTAAAAAATCGAACAAAAGGGTTGTGCTTGGCATTGCTGGGCAAGGGCCTTACTTGTCTGAATTGAAGAAGTTAGCCGCAGGTTTTGATAACCTTACCGTTAATTTTTGGGGCTTGATACCTAAAATGCAACTGGCGGAAGAAATGCACCTGGCCGATTATGTGGTGCATGCATCGTATATCGAAACATTCTCTTTGGTAGTGGCCGAGGCTATATGCACCGGAACGCCCATTTGCGCTTCCGATATATCGCCTATAAACGATTTGATTATTGATGGGCAAAACGGACTTTTGTGTAATAATACAATAGAAGATTGGGTGGTGGGCATTGAAAAGTTGATGCAAGGCAACTACCAGTCGCCGGAAGAGAGTCAACGGTTTTTACAGCGTTTTTCAAAAGAGGCTGTTGGCAAACAACTGTTGGCCGAACTAAAAAAAATAGCTACTGCTTAACCCCCAAATACGATTTTACCCGCTGTTGGGCATTTTGCTGCACATTCCAATAAAACAGGTTTATATCGCCTATATGGTAGTTTTTAATTGTTATTAGCCAACGGCCCGGCAGCTTAGGTTTGCGCACCCACAAAAGCCCATAGTGGCTTTGTGCCCCGCAGGCATTTAGGTACATGCGGTCAAACCGATATGATAGTGTG
>JANOCJ010000124.1:0-12662 GCA_031412115.1 Flavobacteriales bacterium | reverse complement strand
AACATACAGGGCGATTTGACGGTAAAGGTGCGCAACATGTTTTTGCTAGGCAACGGCGGTAACGAGAGCGCCTACTTTACCATTAAACTCCGCGACCAAAGTGGGCAGTGGAGTAATGAGGTGATAACGACTAGCGTCGTTATCACTCAATGAAAAATGAATAATGAATAATGAATAATCGGGGTCGTCACGCTGAGCTCAGCCTGCCCTGAACTTGATTCAGGGTCGAAGCGTGTCTGAACAAGATAAATAACAGATAAGACAAGATTAAACAGGATAAAAAACAAATCATAAAAATCAGATTTATCATAAAAATCCTGTTTAGAAAAAATTAGAGAATTTAGCAAATTGATAAAAGGTATACACATAAAAACTCCCCTGTCTCGCCTTTGGCGAGACACCCCCTCAGGAGGGGGATTAAATCCCCCTTTACAAGGGAGAGTAAGGGCGCATGCTTATTTTTTATCACTGTTCATTGTTCTCTGTTCACTGTTCACTGCAAAAGCGCAAGCACTGCCCGAATACTACATGAGCAACGCCAGCGTTACCGATTGTAAAGGCATTTTGTTTGATAGCGATGCGGGGCAAAACCTAAACTACGCACAAAACGAGAATTTTACTTTTACCATTTGCCCCGGGCCGGGCAGCACCGTGCAAATGGGTTTTGTAGGCCCTTTTTGTTTAGAAAATGGCTTTGATTCTATCAGCTTTTACAACGGGCCAAACACGGCATCGCCACTGATAGGAACCTATACCGGCAATACTGCACCGCCTACCATTAGTGCCAACAGCGGCTGCCTTACCGTACAATTTATTAGCGATGCCAATGTTACCTGCACCGGTTGGGAGGCTCGTTGGCGGGCCATCATCCCCCCTATTCTATCGCCTACGCTTACCACTACAACGCCTGCCTGCAACACCAACCAGTTTACCCTTACGTTTGATACGTTGATACGCTGCAACAGCCTTACCGCTGCCGATATTGTAATGGGCGGCACCGTGCCAACAACCGTAAGCAATGTAACGCCGGTAAACTGCCAAAATAACCTTACTACGCAATTTTTGGTCACGCTGGCGCAGCCCATAAGCCAAAGCTGCAACTATACGGTAACGCCGCATGTGCAAATTCCTGATTTGTGCGATAGTATTTGGAATTTTTATCCCACCACCACATTTTTGGTTAATACCTGCCCCTTTACGGTAAACGTAACCGCTACGGAAGATACCATTTGCCCCGGCCAATGCACCCAAATTCGTGCTAACGTAACGGGCTGTTTGGGCTACAACTATACGTGGACCAACGGTCTTGCCAACAGCGCAGGGCCTTTTACAGTTTGCCCCAACATAACTACCACCTATAGCGTAAACGTGCAAACGCAGCAGGGCGGGCCAATAGTAACGGCTACGCGCACCATTTATGTACTGTCGCCCAATATTACAACGGCCTCAACCACAGTTTGCCAAAGCGATGCGCCGTTTAATTTAAGCGCCTTACCTGTTGGCGGAACATGGAGCGGCGCAGGCATTACTGATGAAGATTTAGGCACGTTTGACCCCGATACATCGGGCCCCGGAAACCATTATATATACTATGAACTGGGCCAGTGTGAGGATAGTATTTTAATCACCGTAAAACCTATGGATGCAGGGCTTGACCGCGCAGCCTGCCCCGGCAGTGCACCGTTTCAGCTTAGCGGGTTTACGCCGCCGGGTGGCACTTGGAGTGGCGTTGGGGTTACTACCGGTGGTTTATATACCCCGCCCAACGTGGCTGATACTGTTATTCTTAACTATAGTTTTAACGGCTGTACCGACTTTATTACCGTATACATTGATGCCGTAAATTTTACTGCGCCGTACGATACCGTTTGCCAAAGCCTTGACCCATTTGATATTATAATATATCCGCCCGGCGGGCGTTGGAACGGCCCCGGTATTACCGATACCTTAAACGGCACGTTTGACCCTGACGATGCCGGTGGCGGTATGGCCAACCTTACCTATTTTGTAAACGGGTGCAATGTTACCTACAACCTATATGTAAAACCTATTGATGCGTATTATAATTTGCCCAGCTGCCCCGAACAAACCTTTTACCAAATACCGGCAGGCAATCCTGCAGGGGGCGTATGGAGTGGCATTGGGGTGATTGATGGTACGCTGGGAACTTACAATCCATCGGTATTTTTGCCCGCAACGTACACTGAAGATGTACTGACTTATACGCACCCCAACGGCTGTAGCGACCAAATAAAAATGTACGTTGTGCAAACATGGATAGGGCGCGATACTGTGCGCCGCTGTGTTGACGAAGACCCTATTTGGCTACGTTGGGAGAGTGTGCAAAGCACCCCTTGGAACGGCTCTTGGACAGGCCCCGGAACGTTTTTTAGCCCCAACAACGGGGGCCGTTGGTATTTTGACCCCACTATTGCAGGCCCCGGCATGCACACCTTGTATTACGATGCTAATACGTGTGTAGATAGTATGGTGATGATTGTATACGGCCCGCTGCAAAACCATACGCTTAGCTTGTGCGAGCTTGAACCGGCCCTTGTGCTTGATACTTTGCCCCAAGGGGTACTATGGAGTGGCAGCGGAATTATCAACCCTGTAACAGGCTTGTTTGACCCTAGTGCAGCTAACAACGATACTGTATGGGTAAAGTATGATACCCAACGCGGTTGTACTGATAGTATGCAAATTTTCATCACCCCATATATACAGGCCGATATTAGCGGGCTTGCGCCGTTGTATTGTTTTATAGATACACTTGTTCCGCTTAACCCTACCCCTGCGGGAGGAATACTTACAGGCCCCGGTTTGGTGGGGAATGATTTTAACCCATCGCTGCTTACAGGGGGCGGAACGGGCACTATAACCTACACCTATGGCAGCGGGTTTTGCCAAAGCAAAGACTCTGTAAAGACCATTGTGCTACCTCCGCTGCAAGCTATAATTACGGCTAATAATGATAGCCTTTGCTTTGGTAACGGCACGGCCATGAATGCCATTGCCAGTGGCGGAAACCAGCAGCTATATACCTACCAGTGGGGCAGTGGGTTGGGCACGTTTCAAAATGTGGCAGTAAACCCCACGCAAACAACTACCTATACGGTAACGGTTGATGATGGCTGTAGCGACCCGCAAACCGATAGCATTACCATTTATGTTTTTCCTGAATTTACGCTGGCCCTTACCACCAGCGATACTACCTGCTACGGCACGGGTGGCTTTGCTACCGCCAACATTAACGGCCCAAGCACCTACACCTTTTTGTGGGATACTAACCCCGATGTAACGACCCCATCCATTAGCGCAGGCGCAGGCGGCAACTACCTGCTTACCGTTACCGATGCTACCAGCGGCTGCGAACTTGACACCTTGGTAACCATACCGGGCTACGGTGCACTTACGGCCTTATTCTCGGCTAACCCAAGCCTGCCCTGCATACCGTTTAGCCAAAATACCGTTACGTTTATTGACCTTAGCACCGGCGCCGACAGTGGCCGCTGGGTGGTAAATGGCGTAGATAGTGCCACCTACCAACTGGGCGTAAACCCCACCATGAAGTTTGACAGTACGGGCACGTTTAGCGTGATGCTGATAGTAAGCAACGCCGGCGGTTGTGTTGATACCTTTGCTACCGAAATTTGCATTTTAGAACCGCTAACCCTTTTTATGCCCAACGCTTTTACCCCGCAAGGCGATAATATTAACGATGTATTTACAGGCAAAGGCCGCGGCGTTGTAAAATTTGAACTGAGCATATACAACCGCAACAACCAACGCATATTTAACTGCGCCGACCTATTTTGCGGCTGGGACGGAACCTACGAAGGCAAGCAGGTAATGAACGGCGTATACGCCTACATTGTTGATGCTACCTTTAACACCGGCGAAAAGTTTAGAAAGAGCGGGACGGTAACCCTCATTCGCTAAATATTATTTAGCGTATAACACGAAAAACTAAAAATAAAAAGCCCTGTCTGCCTAAGGCGGATGGGGCTATTTTGTTAGTGAAGTAGCTTTTTATTTCCACTTTTATGATTTATTCATTTGTCGGTGTAATTAATTCTAAATAGCTATATTGGCGTAAATACCGCCTATGAAAACAAGTCTACCCCGTTTAGCCATTATTGCCTTTATACTTTTTAGCTGCATGGCTGCTAAACTAAATGCGCAAGCGCCTAATTTTTGGTTTACCCCGCAGTATGCTACTGTTGGTGTGCCCGTAAGCATAACCTTTAACGCTGTAGATGCTGTTGGCCCAACTACTATTAATTGGGGCGATGGCATGTGGACCACAGCACCTATTAATACCGGTGGCACTATTGCCCATACCTATACAACACCCGGGCATAGATTTGCAGTAGTTTGGAACAACGGCTACTCCAGTTTAGATAGAGAATACCATACCATTTGGGTAACATCGCCGGGGTTGGACAATTGCTATATTAATGCATCGTGGCACTCAACAAATGTGCGTGCAGGTACTCCTTTCACTTCGTCGTGCTCGCCCAATGGCGGCCCTGTTAACCTTATCACCCTAAGCTTTGCCGGCCTTACCGACACTGCATCGGGCGGTGCGTTTAGTTTGCTTGTGCCCGAAAATACACCACCCGGTGTATACCCCGCTATAATGACAGCCTATACACAAGATACTGCCTGCATAAGCACTTTGGATATAACTGTTTTGCCCCCTTTGAATACTACTGTAAATATGACAGTTACACCATCTACAGTAAGTGTGGGGCAATCAACATCATTGTATTACACTATTTCTCAGGGATATGGGCAAACCACTATTAATTGGGGCGATGGTACTTTTGCAACCATGTATGGCTACTCCAATACTCTTACGCATAGTTACAACGCCCCCGGCAGTTATACCATTTTAATAACCAACCATAACGGGCAAAACAGCCGCGTGGTAACAGTTACGGGCCAATCTACCCAACCCTTTACTATAAACAGCCCAGCAGGCGGCGAAACATTTACGGCCGCAGCTACAGATACGCTGGTAACAACATCGCCGGTAAGCACCAACCTTTTTTACACTATAGTAGATGCTAATAATGCCGTATTGGCTAGCGGCATAGCAGCAGCGCCCGTAAGCAGCAATGGCACTACCCACAAATACCTAATTACATGGCCCGAAGTGGTTGAACCCACTGCCCGTGTTATAGCATCGGTGTATGATAGTATATTAGGGTCGGGAAGAGATACCAGTAACGTGTTTAGTATAACAGGCCGCAAGGTAAAAGGGCTTGTGTTTTTTGACTTTAACAGCAATGGCACTAAAGAGGTAAATGAGCCGCCTTTTACCACCCCTGTTTTTACTATTAGCCCCAACAATGCCAACCAAACTATAAATGGCCAAGGCAATTATACCTTAGATGGTTTTGCTGCCAATACCTATACCTATAGTGTAGCCAATGCGCCTGCCAACACTACTGTTGTACCGGCACAATACACCGACGATTTTACAAACCCGGCTATATACATAAACCGCAACTTTGCCCTGCAACCTATTGATACCATTTACGATTTAGGCGTGTTTGTTACCCACTCTCAAATATCAACCGCTACGGTTGGTTATATACGTATTTATGTGCGAAACAACGGGCCAATGCCATCGGCAGCTACTACGGTAACCTATACTTTTAACCCGGCACAAATGCAATTAAATAGTACCGTGCCTGCAACGTTAAGCCAAACAGCCAATACAGTAACTTTTAGTGTGCCGGCCCTGCAACCGGGGGTAAATTATGTTGCCGTATTAAATGTTGTTATGACAATGCCTGCAAACACAGCCACAACTGAACAGGCTACCATTGTGCCACCGGCAAATGAAGTAAACGTGGCCAACAATAGCTGGTCGCTAACATTTATTGTACCGGGCGCTGTAGACCCCAATGATATAACCGCTACACCCGATACTATTTATACGCCCAACAACGTAAACCCGCCCGAGCTTAACTATGTTATCAATTTTCAAAATACGGGCAACGGCCCTGCGGTAAACATACATATTGTAGATACCATTGCGGCCGATTTAGAAATGGCTACGTTTGAGATTCTGGAATCGACCCACGCAATGAGTTACCTTATTATGCCCAACCATGTTATTGATTTTGTGTTTAACAACATTATGCTGCCCGACAGTAACGTTAACGAACCCGGCAGCCATGGGCAAATAGTTTACCGTATAAAACCGTTGGCAAACCTACCCGTCGGAACTATTATAAATTCAGCCGTTGATATTTATTTTGACTATAACCCAACGGTACGCACCAATACTTCTTCGGTATACATTGTAAACCCTACCATACCCGATGGTGTTGCTGAACAAGCTACAACGCAATTCAACATCTACCCAAACCCTGCTAACGGGTTAGTATTTATTCAACCCAATACTTCTTATCAAAATGAGAAATTAACCCTACGTATTTTTGCAGCTGATGGCAGGTTAGTGTATAGTGAGAATTATACTACCGGTAACACTCCCCATGCTATAAACACCGCTGCATTTGCCAAAGGCTTGTACAGCGTACAAATAAGTAATGGTAAGGTGCAAAGTAGCCAAAAGGTGGTGGTAAACTAAAAGCGATAACTAAAAACTAAAAGTTAAATATTAGGGCTGCCGTTAGGTGGCCCTTTTTTGTTGGATGTTTCCTTCACCCCGGCGCGCGCTCTCGTATATAACGAGATCACTTACCGACCCTCTCCCATTGAAAGAAGGAGATTATCTTCACAATTTTTATATACAAACAGGCCGCGCCACTCTCCCCTCTCGGCTCTCCCCTGCCTGCGGCAGGCAGGCCTCTCCCCTACTTAGTATAATCCTTCAAGGCTATAAGGGTAACGGTGGCTATGGCGCATAGTTTGGTAGCATTGCCATTGGTAATAAACACCTCCACATTGCAAACGGTAAGGGTGCGGCCATGTTTTATTATTTTGGCTTTGGCAGCTAATAAATCGCCTTTGGCGGGGGCCAATAGGTTTACCTTATACTCTACCGATAATACCGACTCGTCGGGCTTAAACATGCTATAAGCGGCATAACCTGCGGCAGTATCAGCAAGGGTGCCCACTACCCCGGCATGAAAAAATTTGTTTTGTTGCGTAAGCTCATCGCGGTAAGGCAGCTCAAGGTGGCAAAAGCCTTCGTCTAAATTAACAATGCGCGCACCTATAAACTCCATAAACTTTTGCTGCGCAAAGCTGTCGGATACTCTATTTTTATAATTCATTTTTTTTAGTTGTCAGTTGCCGGTACTCAGTTGCCGGTTAGTAGTCAGTTTCATTGTTCACTGTTCACTGTTCACTGTTCATTGTTCATTGTTCACTGTTCATTGCTACTGCCCATAATCTCTAATAAAATTCATACGGCTTACCACGCGCTTAAACACAAGGCCTGTTTGGGCATTTATAGTAAGGTAGGGCGGCTTGGTAGCGTTAGTGTATTTGTTGCCATAGCTGGTAGCGGCTACCCATACAAAGGCATTTTTAGTGTCGGAATATTGTAAGGACAGTACTTGGTTTGCTATTTTAAAGGTATCGGCTTGGGTAATGGCAAAGGCATCGCACAGGTTAATAATGTTGTCAAATTTGGGATTGCGTTTTACGTCGGGCAGCATGTGGCGCGATAGTAAGTTGCCGTTTAAATCCATTACTAGTGCTATGTAGTAGCGCATACTATCTTCCACCTCAAAGTAATACTGTATGGCATACTGCGCATCGTGCAGGCAGGTTTTATCGGCATTGGGTTTTATAACCTGGCAGGCGGAATACTTTAAACGGCCAAAAAAATCGGCCCCTACCCTATTAAGCAAATAGTTGCGAATTTCGGCCCGTATAGGTTGCGGAAACTGGCCCGTATCAGCCACGGCAAAAGGGCATCCATCAACCACCCCAAAATAGTCGAAGTTGCCGGTATTGTAGCTAACCTTATAGCTACCACAGGCAGTGCTAAAATGGCGCTGTGCGCTAAGCGGGAAAACCGAAATAACTAAAAGAGCAATTATCAATTTACAATTATCAATTATCATTTTACCACCCATTTGCCCTCTGTTCATTGTTAATTGATAATTGTTAATATACCTCTCTCCTAAAAAAACTAATCAAAATCAACCATCTTACTGCCGTCGGTATTTTTGCGTCGAATAACATTACCCGTTTGGGCGTTGATGATAATATAGGTATCATCTTTACGGGCAACCCATACAAAACTGTTTAGCTTAGGTGAATATTCCAGCGTTAAATAGCTCAACTGCACATCGGGCAAGGTATCGGCCTGCACTTTTTTATACGCTTCGCAAAAGCCAATGTATTTGCCAAATTTGGGGTTCTTTTTTACATCTGGTAAAAACGGTTTCGATAGTACTTTTAAATCCTTATCAAACAACATTGTTACATAAAACTCCATACTATCGGCATCGGCAAACATGTATTGCACCGCATACTTTGCGCCCGGGGTGCAGCTTTCCCTACGCTCGTCGCCAATGGTTTGGCTGCTGTAATATACCAGCCTTTTGTAAAAAGTAGGCCCTACGCGTTTTAGCAGGTACTTGCGTGTAGCTTTAAGCAAACCTTTGGGCAGGTCGGACGTATCGGCAACCTCGGCATAAGGGCAATCCAGAACTACACCAAAATGGCTGTTGTTGCCGCCGTTGGCAGGAATATTTTCGCCATTACAATGTATGGTAAACTGCTGCGCCGCCAGTGGGGTAGCTGTTGTAGCAATGAAAAATGAAAAAATGGCAATTAACAATTTACAATTATCAATTATCATTTTATTAGCTGTTGGTTGTTCTTTTCTGTTCATTGTTAATTGATAATTGTTAATTAATAAACATATCGCCTTTGCCGGTAATAAGCCAGTTGGCGTTTACGTTGTAGGTTTTGGCTAGGTAAAAAATCATGCGCACGGTTGGGTAGCGTGGGGTAATGGTTTTAACTTTAACCTTGGTTTTGCCTTTGGCAGCAGGCTTTGGGGCCTCTTTGGGCGCGGGTTTGGCGTTCTCAAAAATGCCTGTAATATTAGGCGGAACGGTTTTAAGCTTATCAGCAAACTGGCTGCGGTTTTTTACTTTACCGTCTTTTTGCAGGGCATCAAATACGCGTTTAAAACGCTTTGCCACGCTTACATCAATAGTTTTTTCAATTGCCATAATACATTAGTTTAAAACAAATTTAGCAAAATGATAATACAATTAACAGAGAACAGGTAACAATGAACAGATAATAGGTAAAATGACCAAATTTTATAAATGTTAATTCATAAAAAAGCCCTGCCTCCGATACTTAGGGATGCAGGGCTATGTAAATCTCGTTTAAACTCCCTCCCCCCTTCGGGGTACTCCCTCATAGAGGGAGATTATTCCCCCTCCTGAGGGGGTGTCCGCAGGACGGGGGAGTTTTTTTAGTTTATAACCAACTTTTGGCTACTACTTACCTTACCATTGCTTATTTGCAGGCTGTACAAACCTTTAGCAAAAGCGGCGGTGTTTATAGCGTGTGGAGTGTTGCCTGTGTTATAGTTTTCGGTGTACACCATCCTACCATCGGCCGCAAAAATGCGTAGCGTTAGCTTATCATTTTGATAAGTAGTATTGGGTTGAATAAATACTAACCCGTTAGCCGGGTTTGGGAAGATGTTGAATTGTGCGGCGGTTTGCTCATTAACTCCTAAAGGCTCTAGCACAGTGGTAGTGCCGGTATTGGTTGTAACGGCTTCGTTGTAATCAAAGTAAATATCAACTTTAGCGGGGGTAATACTGTTTAGCGGCAATGTTCCTGTAGGCTTTATACGGTATACTATGTAACCATGACTGGCAGGCTCGTTAGCGTTACTATCGGGCAGCATAATGTTGGGGAACATAAAATCGACCACACCACCGGGGCGGATAATGGTGTTCATAGCATGGCTGCTTTCAATCACCTCAAAGGTGTTCATGTCTAAGTTAGCAGCAATGGTATCGTTTACACGAATGTTATATGCCTCGCCATTACCCGTGTTTTGAAAATTTACCACATAAGTTATAGGTTCGGGATTGATATTATCAGGCGTAAAAATAATACCCGGCGATGGGATGATGTTGTTGGGGTCGTAGCCGCCCTCAGAAATAAAGGTATTTATTTCGTAGTCGTATGAAGGTATGCTTGCACCTTCAGTTATAGTTGTTCCTACAGGCTCTGTAATTACACCATTAATATAAAACAGTTCAGACTGCATAGGTAGTATAGAAGGCACATTAAATGTAATAGAACCTGAGTTCATTGTAACTGCCGGGATAGTATAGTATTGGGTTATTTGTGTTGAATCAAAGTTGTAAACTAATGTTGTAGGAACTGAAGCTACAGCACTGTAGTTTGTTACCCGAATGTACACCCTTGATGGAAAACCTGAACGTACGCGATTAATATCTATTACCAACTCATGAAAACTTGTGTCGATTGGCTGCAAAACAAAATCATTCCCTGTAGATAAACTAGGATTAACCATATCTACAATATTTTGTGTTGGGTTTACGGAGAAAATACTAGGTACATTTGTCAAAATTAACGTATCAATATTAGCTGGCACATTAGTCAATGTATAATTTCCCTGCATATCTGTCTGAAGATTAAAAGAACCTGTACCGATACTAAAATGAGGACTATAAAAGGGAAAATCACCATTATCAAATACATTATTACTGTTCAAATCATAATACACATGCCCTTGTATTACTCGGTTTTGGATAGAAAACACATTACTGGTATCAATACCTACGTTAGTGCCTTGTGCCATGCTAACCACCAACCTTGCATTGGCTTCATAAACATCGGGCCACCTTAACAAATATTTTCGCAAATTGCCCTGCACCGCTACTACTGGCTCATCGCCTTGGGCCAACGTATCGCCATTAGCACCCAGCACATAATAATATATGGGCCCAAACAAGCTTGTACTAACGGTAAGCGTATCGGTATTATTAGCTGTAAAAACCTCGCCGCCCATGGGTGTTATAATGTTTAGCGGCACTTGGGTGGTATCTACCACAACAATGGGGGTGTAAACAGTGTCTCCATCAGCCCACCACCATGCATTGTAAACCCCGGTATTAAAATAGGTGTGTCCAGCTCTATAAAAACCATTGGTAAACATATTACCTGTAACAAATGGCGACCCGTCAGCCCAGTTAATCATACTAGGCATCACAGTACTGCCCCTGTAACGTATAATAAAAGGTTGCCCCACCAATGCGGTATCAGGAGTATCATTTAACACACATGGAATACATACGCCTTGAGGACTAACATATAATGTATCGTGTAAAACAGTATTACCATTGGTAATAGTAATAGGCCTGTTTGATATTAAAATTTCTACATATTTATGCTTGAAGATAATGGTATCGTTGGTGTTGGTAAGTGCCACATCGTCATTATCCATATCGTACCAATCAATAGTAGTAAGGTTAGATGTGGCGCCTTGCACTATAACCGTAGCTGTAACCCACTGGCTAAACTGTGCCGTATCGGGGCTAAAGGTTACGCTTATTGTTTGCGCCTTTGTAAGGCTTGTTAAGCTTAGGGCAAGTAATAAAATAATAGGTCGAAGTAGTTTCATAAGCCGTAGTTTATAATGCTAAGTTAGTAGATAAAATAGTATCAGCCAAATAAGATAAAAAAGCCCCTAAAAAGGGGCTATGTAATTGGGTTATGCAACCGGCGGTGCAGCGGGTGCGGGTTTATCTGCGGGTGCTGCAGGCTTATCTGCCTTAGTTTCTTCCGGCTTAGGGGCTTTATCGTCTGCGGGTTTGTCTAAAGGCGCATCGGTTGGTTTTTCGCTCTCGGCTCTCGGCTCTTTACTCTCGGCATTCTGTTCACTGTTCTCTGTTACCTGTTCACTATTTTTCTTCACTACCTCGTTTGCGTATTTCTCCAGCTGCTTGCGTTTATCGGCAAAGGGCAGGGTGTAAAACTTAGGCTGCTCAACACGGGCGCGGCGTACAAATGCTTCTATGTTTACCGATATGATATAATCAACCTCGGTAATGCCTTTGTTGGTAAGGCGGTTAACCTTACTATCATCATCAATGCCGGGCAAAGGGTCAAGCTCAAAAATGCAGTTCAACTCATCCCTTACCTGCGGATTGTTGTAAAATTTGGCACTGGCATAACCCATTTGCAGTTCGGTTAAAATGGTTGGCGATACGCCTGCATCTTTGGCTTGTTTTATCTCCTCCACCAAATTATTGGCAATAAGCAAATCATAATTCTCAGGCACATTTATTTTGGGCAACATGCGCTTACGCCTATTATCTTCAGGCACTATAAGGCGGTAGCGGTATTCATTTATCAGGAAATAAATACGGTCAACAATGGCAATAATATCCTCGGCAATACCGTGTACGAAGTTGTTAAAATCGTCCCTATCAACCGTTTTGGCAACGCCGCTTTGCGCCAACGGCACCTCGCTAAGGTGTTCCATATTAATGGCGGCCAAAGCCTCAAAAATATGGGTTTGTATGCGTTTTTCCTGAAACTCGGGTATCGAAATATCCTTTTGAATATAGCCAGCAGGTGGTATAGGGCTTGGCTGTTCGCCAAGTGTTGTTTTTGCTGCGCGAATAACAATGCTGCTGTAAGGCCCTGTTTTAGTGCCGCTG
>JANOCJ010000123.1:0-2053 GCA_031412115.1 Flavobacteriales bacterium | reverse complement strand
CGACTATTCTATTAAGCTGGCAGGCACAACGGCCGACCAATGCCTTATGGTAGGCGATGAACCGGAAAAAGATGTAAAAGGCGCATTAAATGCCGGTATGCATGCCGTTTACTTTAACCCCAAAGGCAAAGAGTTGGAGGGCGTATGGAGCATACGCTCATTAACTGAGTTGCGAGAGGTACTTTAAACCCCAAACTGCCTAAGGTGGTGGTCAACATGGCTATAGGTTACAATGCCCCATTCTGTTGGGTTCATCTTGCCAAAAAATGGGTGAGGCTTAAGCTGCCCTTGTTTACCTAATGTAATAACACGATTTAGGGTTTCAACCAAGGCTTGTTTTTCTGTATCAAAAATATGGCTATCCTTTACAATAAACTCTTTCATTGTTGGGCTTAGGCCTTTGCCAAACCCCCCACCATGCAAAACATATTTTACTGCCAATGGGCTAATAAGTGGTAGGTATACCTTTTTGGCTTTTAACTCGCCCAAGCCGGTTTTAAGCGGTATAGTTAAATGCGCCAGCATTTGGGCAACATCCATTTTGCCCCATTGACGGGGTGTTTCGGGCGTTAGCTTTTCAAGCCGTGCTAGTACATCACGGTAAACGGCTTCTTCAAAAATATTCTTCTGCATGGTATTAACGCATCAAATACATTTTGCCCCAGCCATTTTTAAAGTAGGTATCGGCGCTGGTTTCGCGTTTCTCTATACTCTCGCCATTTAGTTTGCTTACTACACGGTATAGGTACACGCCGTTTGCCAATGGGTCGCCAAATTCATCGCGGCCATCCCAGGCATAAGCGGTAATGTTGCGGCCAATATTCATTGGGCCTATCTCATCTTGCGTAATTTCTTTAACCACTTTGCCGCTAATGGTCATAACCTGAATTTTGAAATATTCAGGTATTTCAGAGCCGGTAAGGGTAAACACAAAGCGGGTAGATGTTGTAAACGGGTTAGGATAATTCAACACATTGGTAATGGTTGATTTATTGATTACCTCAAAACGGATGCGGTAGTCAAATTTACCCGAATTGTTACCCGATTTATCTTTAGCCTGTACCAACAATTCGTAAGTACCATCTAACGTAAACATAGGCGCCCACTGTATTTTAGCATTGTTATTGGGCAGGTTGGGTGGGGTAAAATCCAGTATCATCATACCTTGGCCGCTAATGTAATATACCGGCAACTGGTTGCCTGCGGGGTCGGTTATAAATACTTTGAAAGAGGATGTATCCAACGCTAAAAAGCGGTTCTCGTCCTTTAAGGTTATTATAACCTGCGGCTTGGGCGAAACAATGTCGCCATCCATAATATGCACGCCGTCAAAAACAACATCAAGCAATGGGTTTATCTTATCACCCGTTACCTCAAAGTTGCGCTGCGAGTAGTTGTTAAAGTGAAACTGCTCTGTACGGTGGCTTGGGCCAAAAGCGTTCAATTCTGTCCAAATGGTATTTATACCACCATGCCCAACGGTTGAGCTTGTAGTGTAGATAGTATCCCAGCTATTTGGTGCAATAGGTGCAATAACCTGTGCAGGCAAATCAACACGGCTGTTGTTCGATTTTATTAGCCACCAATCTACCTTTAGGCTATCGCCTGCGGGCAAGGCAAATGGGGTAACATTCTCTGCAGCTACCCAAAACTTAACGGTTTCGCCCTCTTGCAATGTAGCGCTGTCTAAGGCGTTATATATTTTAGGGTTTAGTGCAAACTCAGGGTATGGGCTGTAAAATACCTGCCAACGGTCTAGCTGCAAAGGGGTTTTTAGCGAGTCGTCAAATACGTAGCAATTCAGTTTTAAGTAGGGGTATACAGAGGCATTAACCAAGCCGCTTAGGTCAACACTATCTTGTGCGGGGTAAATGTTACTTGCCAATACCTGCTCTACGCCGTTAGCGGTTACGCCAATAATTTTTATGCGGATTGTATCGTGCCCGCTATCAGGGCTATCGGCCACTTTCCATTTAAAGGTATTCCATGCTTGGGCGGGGCCAATTTTGGTTGATGTAATGCTACCGTCGGGCCTGTCAGTAGGTAAGTTTAC
>JANOCJ010000122.1:0-5269 GCA_031412115.1 Flavobacteriales bacterium | reverse complement strand
AATGGGGAGGGATTTAATATAAAAACGGAATCACTAACATGAAATACATCGTTAACTTCTTCCTTCTGTTCTACAACGCGTGGGCTTTGCTTTTTTTTGGCATATTTATCATTACCACCTTTCCGTTTGCGCTTGTTTTTTCGTGGACGATGGGCCACAAATCTATAGGGCCTATTATAGCTACTTACCGCAACTGGTCAAAAGTATACGGCATTGGCACCGGCCTTAATATTGTTGCTTATGGCAAAGAAAATATACGCAAAAATACCGCCTGCGTATATGCCGGAAACCACAGCAATTTTATTGATATGTTTACCATTGCATCTACCCTAAATACAACCTACAAGCCAATAGCTAAAAAAGAGTTGCTAAAAATTCCGTTTTTAGGTACGCTATTTAAAGTAGCCTGTATTATGGTCGACCGTAAAAACGAGGAAAGCCGTAAGCAAACCGTTGCCAATATGCGCTACGAAGTTAGCCAGGGTGTGTCGGTATTGGTTTTTCCTGAGGGTACGCGCAACAAAACAGCTAAACTTTTACTGCCATTTAAAGATGGTGCGTTTAGAATAGCTTTTGAAACCGAGGTTGATTTAGTTCCTTTTGTTATACTAGGTGCCAAACAATTAATGAAACCCAATGGCTTTTGGATGCGCCCCGGAAGAGTAGAGATTCACTACTTGGAACCTATTAGCACCAAGGGTTTTAACTCGCCCGACGAGATGAAGGAATACACCTTTAATTTGATTGAAAACTACATGATTAAAAATTCTGGCAACTAATTTGCACAGTTGTTGTTTAACAGATAGAAAACAACTGTTAGTAAGTAAATTTTTACAAATAGCCTTCAACGTTTAAGTTTGTCGGCATAGTATTTAGAAATCATGTTTGCAAAAGACCTTGTACTCGATATAGTTCCTCCGCTTAAAACCAGTGATACCGGGTTGAAGGCGCTTAACTGGATGGACGAGTTTAAGGTTTCGCATTTGCCTATTGTAAACGATACTGAATTTTTAGGCCTTATTTCAGACGCTGACATTCTTGATTTAAATGCCCCCGAAGAAGCCATTGGCAACCACCGTTTATCACTTATTCGCCCCTTTGTAGACCATGAAGCGCATATATTTGATGTTATGCGTTTGGTTACTGAAATGCACTTAACCTTAGTGCCCGTGGTAGAAAACACCAACCAATATGTTGGCGCTATTACTACCCAACATTTGGCTGAGAAATTGGCAGAAATGCTAGGTGCTGAACAGCCCGGCGGCACTATAGTATTAGAGATTGACGAGAAAGATTATACCCTTGCGCAAATAGCGCAAATTGTAGAGGGCAATGATGCAAAAATTTTATCGGTTTATACCTATAAAAACCCCGAAGGCAATGACCTTTTAGTAACCGTAAAAGTAAATAGGGGAGAGCTTAACGGCATCTTGCAAACCTTTAATCGTTACCAATACAACGTAGTAGCATCGTACCAAACCGATGCCTTTACCGAGGACCTAAAAGCCCGCTACGACTTGTTTATGAATTACATTAATATGTAGTTGTTAGTTCCTAGTTCCCAGTAAAAAATATTAATACTTTAGTAGCAAAGCTCTCCCTTACAAAGTGAGTACCTTTTCGTGAAACGAAAAGGGGAGGGATTGTTTTGCTGAGCTTGCCAAAGCGCCACCACTAATAACACACCACTCTACTTACCATTTTGGCCTTACCTCTTGTGGTATTTCCATTTTATTACAAAATGTATAAAACCTTTTTAGGCTTTTGCCCTGCCAAGCAAACCAATAGTAGCGTCCTGTTAGTATCCAAACGCAATAATAACGTGGGTTGCGCACAAACAGGTATTGGTTTTTATGGTAGATGATTTCTGTAGGGTGCTTTAATATCGATACCCATTCGGTATCGTGCGCTACCCGTATTATATTAGAATCCAGATTGTGTACAACATGGCTGTCCACTTCAAATAGGCGTAATAAGGCCGTATCGTTTTGATAAATGCCCATGTAATAATCATCGGCAATATGCGCGTAGCTACGGTTGGGGCTAAAACTCCTGCTAGAGACAATGCACGAGCCAAAGAACAAGCAAAGCAGGTATACAGGCATTAGTTTCATCCCCATAAATAAAAGTCTTTTACCAATTAGGTCTTGCTTCCACAGGCACTTCATGCATTTCGCAAAAGGAATTAAAATTACCATTTTCAGCACCTATATACAATCTTGTTAAAGAGCATCCACATATTTCATATATATAATACCGATTGGATGTTTTTACAAATAGGTAATCTGAATTATATACAAATATCGACAAAGGGTTAATGCCTCTGTAAACAGCCCAAGTAGTGTCTTTTATGTTATCCGTTTTTTTATCGTAATTAGTTTCACTTGCTCGCATAAGCAATGTGTCGCCTTTATCTACGCCCAAATAAAAACAATTATTTAAGCTGTAAATACTATGGGCTTTTTGGGTTATGTGCGTTATGCAACTGGCAAGCATTACCGCAACAATTAAAACAGAAGCTATTTTTTTCATCCCCATAAATAAAAGTCTTTTACTAATGCTATATACGCAGTAGTTGGCTGTTTAGTATCCTCATATAAAACTACGGTGTCAATCTGCAAAGCCTTATCAGTAAAGCTAAACAGCATTAGTGCGACAGATATTTCTGCTGTGTTATTATATTTTATGTAGAGAATTTCGTTGGCTATTAAGCCCACCAATTCAGCATCTGCTATAAACTCTTTTATAGCATTGGCGGGCAATACACAACAAAAGCTGCCTGTTTTAGCTAATGCTTTTGCAACGCCTTTTACTAAGGCAGGGTAGGGTAGGGTCTCGGTATTTCGCGCCAGTCGCCTACTTTCAGCCGTTGGTTTTATTTTGGTGTTGAAATAAGGCGGGTTGCTAACTATCAAATCGTATTTCGTACTGTTTTCAAACGCCCTAAAATCAACCTGTTTGGCAGATAACCTTTCAGTAAAAGAAGAATGAGTGAAATTTTCATTGGCCTCATCAACCGATGTTGTATCATAGTCAATAGCTTCAATAACCGCAGTAGCGTAGCGTTGCGCCAGCATCAGGGCAATTATACCGCAACCGGTTCCAACATCTAAAATGCGTTGGGGTGATGCATGTTTTGTCCACGCACCAAGCAATACAGCATCGGTGCCTACCTGCATGGTAGAGCGGCTATGCGCTACAGCAAATTGTTTAAACTGAAAAGGTTGCACCCAATATTTTTTTGCTAAATTGGCATTTAATTGGTTTTGATGATGAGGTATACCCTGATTTTGTTAGCATTTATATGCACTACGCTGGTAGGCACTGCCCAAACTTTGGCTGAAGAGAAGGTGATGGAAGGTAAAAAAATGTTTGCCAAACGCGATTATGATGAAGCTATAAGCGCCTACAGTCAAGCTATACAGCTTGATAGTAGCTATGCACAGGCATGGTTGGAGCGGGGTAGGGCATACCAGGAAATTAAACAACCCGACAAAGCCATTGGCGATTATACCATGTGTTTGGTGTACGATAAAAAGAACACTACTGCCCATATGCAACGCGGGGGAATCCTTATTGGTAAAGAGTTATACGAAAATGCCGTTGCTGATTTTACCCACGTAACCACTATTGATAGCAACAACGCAAATGCTTACTATATGCGGGCCAGCTGCTATATGGCTATGGGGCAGCCCGCCAATGCTATAAAAGATTATACAAGCAGCATTGCTAAAGGAAAAGCCACGCAGGTGGTTTACTACCAACGGGCCCGCGCGCAAGAGAGCATTGGCATGAGCGCTGAAGCCCTAGTAGACTACAATACAGCCATAGACATTATGCCAAACTATGAGCAGGCTTACCTTGGCCGTGGTATGCTGCTGCTAACGCTACGTACATACGACAAAGCGGTGAAGGACCTAGGCTACTATATTGATAAACACGGCAAAGAAGGCAAGGCGTATTACTACCGTGCTAAAGCCTATGAAGGATTGAATAACAAGCTATTAGCCTGCAAAGACTATCAAAAAGCAATAGATTTGGGCTTTTTAAATGCGAAGGAAAAACCGGCAATTTGCCAATAAAACTATATAATATGAAAAGAATAATTACCCTTTCATTAACACTGATTATTAGTGTTGGTGCAGCTTTTGCACAAAACAAATCTGAAAAACCTAAGAAAGAAAAGACACCTAAAGCAGCTAAGGCTACCAAAGTTCCTAAAAGCAAGCCCTGTAAGGCTATTATAGCTAACCTTACTTCGGGTACGGTAAATGGAGTAAAGCCTGCCGCTACTATGGCTGAGGTTAAGAAGAAACTGCCTTGTTTTACAGGTGATACAGAAGAGGGCGGTGCGTTTAACTGCGGTGGTGGCGTGTTTTACCTAAACAACGACATATACTTCTACACCGGCAGGGATTACATTGAAATACGTTCAAACTTTAAAGGAAAGACAACCCCTTCAGTACTGGGTGTGTACCGCGATGAGCTGAAATCTAAGCTGGGCGAACCTGACGTGGTGTTGGAAGGTGGCCGTGTATGGTTATATAAACGCCCTTTTGGCACATTGCGCATCAATTTTAACGCCGACGATTTATGTATTGAAATTGGTCTGCATTCAGTGCCTCCGGCGGAGGTGCAACTTTGCGAATAAGTTGTCCAACTGTCGCTACAAAGCTTGCTAAATAAGGAATAAACTTAACTCCTCAAACGGTGTTTAGGTGCATTTTTATGCATAAAAAGTGCTGTTTTTTCATCAAAAAACGCTTAAAAACGTTAAAAAAAGAATAAAAACAGCTTTTTTTAGGTGTAAAATCCGGAATAATAATTAACACCGTTTTTTGTTCAAATATATCTGTGCGATTGTTAGTTTAAATCTGTGGCAGAGCGAGTTCTAGCCTAAAATTTATTATTGGTATAAAATATTTTGGCGCAGCTAAAATTCTTCTGTGGATTGCGTAACTTTATTGCATCGTATAAGAAACTAAAAAGCTGCAATAGCAGTTAAAAGGAACGAAATGGACGGAGCACAGAATAACTATACTATACTGATTGAAAAGATTGACGCATTTACGCGCAAGTACTACAAAAACCAGCTTATTCGCGGGGCTTTGTACTTTACCGGCGCCTTTGTGCTTTTCTTTTTGGTTATAAACCTGCTTGAATATTTTGGCCAGTTTAGCACCACCGGCCGTACTATTTTGTTTTATCTATTTGTCGCTACATCGATTGGTATCATTACTAAGTGGGTGGCTATCCCATTAGCAAAATT
>JANOCJ010000121.1:0-2803 GCA_031412115.1 Flavobacteriales bacterium | reverse complement strand
GGTATACTCCCGCACCTCTTTATTGCTGCTTGCAGAATAGGTAACATCCATTAGCATACATATTTTAGTATTATCGGTAATTTGTTTCATGTTTTCTACCAGTTTTACAATTTCTTCAAACGGCAGTGGGGGTGTTTTTTTATTTATGGCGCATAGTATTCCATCCTCATCAAACCAGTAGTACGACGTAGCAATTTCTTTCACTTCAACATTATCGGGCAGTTGCATTACTGTGTCCATAATTAGGCAAATGGTGTTTAACAAGCCTGTAACCTCTGCGTTTACAGGTGGTGTTAGTTTGGTATTCAATATTTATAAACTACATATTGCTAAAGCCATTTTTTAGCCCCAACAATTACACTTTTGCTGTATCGTTCTTCAACGGCACACTATCATTTTTACTTAAATATTGCTTCAGCCAGGTTTTGGCTTCTTTTTCAGTGTTAAACATTTTGGCAGGGTACGGCGGGGGTTTTAAAGCAAAAAACAAGTTAGCCAGCATGCGAGACATGGGTGATGCTGTAACCATGGCCATAGCAATTACTATTTTAGGAAATTCGGTAGCCGCAAATTCGCGGCCGGCTTTGTCGCTGCTGTTTGAGTGGGTAATATCCAACAGCATGCAAAATTTGCGGCCTTTAGTACGCTCTTTAAATTCGTCAATTAAGCGTTGGTTTTCCTCCATTGAAACGGGAGGCACTTTTTTATACACAGAACACAGTATACCGTCCTCGTCAAACCAATAAATAGATGTGGCATTTTCTGTTAACTCAACATTTTTCGGCGGGGTAATTATACTATTCATCGCAGAAATTTATTTTGATAAAATGGGTATTAAAACATCCTTAGTAAACCTTTCAAATTCAATAGGCTTAACCAAATAGCCTGAGGCCCCCAAAGCCATGCATTTGGCAATATCGGCATTTTGGTCAGAACCCGATACTACCAGCACAGGTATGTTGCGCAGGCGCTCATCGTCTTTAATTTGTTCTAACACACTTATTCCGCTAACTTTACCAATTTTTAAATCAAGCAATATTACCTTGGGTAGTTCATTGGTATTCCTCCCTGTATAAGGGCCTTCTCCGTATAAAAAATCCATGGCATTATTAGCCGTAGAAGCATGAACAACGGAATTTTCAATATTGTTCTTTTTAAGCATCCAAATAGTTAGCTCAGCATCAAACATATTGTCTTCTACCAGTAAAATATTGCCCGGGGCATTCTGCATATTACGGTGTTGTAGTAGTATTTGGTTAACGATAAAAATAAATATTACTGCATAACTTTTTTTAAGTGTAGTTTGTTTTTGCAACTTAGCATTAATACACAATTAGTTAAAATAACTTAGAACTATTCTAAATAAACTTTGTTTCATTACGGCAAAGCCCTATATTTTGTACTTTTGCACCCTTAAATTACGCTTTTAAACCCACAATTATCCAATGGCTTTTGATATCGAAATGATTAAAGCACTGTACGCTAAGTTTCCTGAGCGTATTGCTGCTGCCCGTAAAGTGGTTAACAAACCCCTTACATTAACCGAGAAAATTTTGTACACCCACCTTGCCGAAGGCGATGCTACCAAAGCTTATGGCCGTGGGATAGACTACGTAGATTTTAACCCCGACCGTGTTGCAATGCAAGACGCAACAGCCCAAATGGCCTTGTTGCAGTTTATGCAAGCTGGTAGGCCTAAGGTTGCTGTACCTAGTACCGTGCATTGCGACCACCTTATACAAGCCAAAGAAGGTTCTCGTCCCGATTTAAGCCAGGCTATTAGCGGCAATAAAGAGGTGTATGATTTTCTTGCTTCGGTATCTGACAAATACGGTATTGGTTTTTGGAAACCCGGTGCAGGTATCATCCACCAAATTGTGTTGGAGAACTACGCTTTTCCGGGCGGTATGATGATTGGCACCGATAGCCACACTGTAAACGCAGGTGGTTTGGGTATGGTAGCTATTGGTGTTGGCGGTGCTGATGCTTGCGACGTGATGGCAGGTTTGGCTTGGGAACTAAAATTCCCAAAACTGATTGGTGTAAAACTAACCGGCAAACTAAACGGTTGGGTATCATCAAAAGATGTGATTTTGAAAGTAGCAGGTATACTTACCGTAAAAGGGGGTACAGGTGCTATTGTTGAATATTTTGGCGAGGGCGCTGTAAACATGAGCGCTACCGGCAAAGGCACTATTTGCAATATGGGTGCTGAGATTGGTGCTACCACATCAACCTTTGGGTATGATGAGAGCATGGACCGCTACCTGCGCGCTACCGAGCGTGCCGATGTGGCCGATGCTGCTAACGCTATTAAAGAACACTTAACTGGCGATGCCGAAGTTTACGCTAACCCTGAATTGTACTTTGACCAAGTAATTGAAATTAACCTTGACGAGCTTGAGCCATACATAAACGGCCCATTTACGCCCGATTTGGCTACGCCAATATCTAAAATGAAAGAGGCTGCTGCTGCTAACGGCTGGCCTACTAAAGTTGAGGTGGGTTTAATTGGTTCGTGCACCAACTCATCGTACGAGGATATTAGCCGTTCGGTATCATTAGCTAAACAAGTGGCTGATAAAAACCTGAAAGCTAAAGCTGAATTTACTATTACCCCGGGTTCTGAGCAAATTCGCTTTACTATTGAGCGTGATGGCTTTATTGATATTTTTAATAAAATAGGAGGAGAGGTATTCTCTAACGCTTGCGGACCATGTATTGGTATGTGGGCACGCCAGGGTGCCGATAAGAAAGAGAAAAATACTATTGTTCACTCTTTTAACCGCAACTTTGCTGCAAG
>JANOCJ010000120.1:0-3223 GCA_031412115.1 Flavobacteriales bacterium | reverse complement strand
CTGAATTTTAAGTGTTTAACGGTAGCCCTTTCGCTACTATTTAGTATTTTCAGCTATTCTGTAGCTTTTGCTAATCTTGAGCACACTGAAGGCACAACCGAGCAAAACGCTGAACCGGCGCATGCTACAACTGCCCATAGCGATGCTGAACCTGCCGTAGGCGAAGGCCATGCAGCTAAAGGCCACGGCGAAGAAAAATTTAACGCCGGCACTCTTATTTTGGAACACATCGGCGATTCGCACGAATGGCATATTGTTACCTACAACCACCATCACTATAGCATTCCGCTACCTGTAATAGTATATTCGGCTGAAAAAGGCCTTACTATTTTTTCATCTGCAAAGTTTCATGAAAACCCTGTTGTTGAAGGCTATCAATTGAATGAGAAAAACAAGTTGGAAGCCGTAAACGAAGACGGTACAATTAACGAAGAAGCTAAGTTTTACGATTTATCAATTACCAAAAACGTAGCCTCGCTATTTTTTAGTTTGCTACTAATGTGCATTATATTTATATCGGTAGCCCGCTCATACACCCGCAATCGCAACAAAGCCCCAAAAGGCTTGCAAAACGGAGTTGAGGCTATGATTATGTTTATTCGCGATGAAGTAGCCAAGCCATCTATCGGCCCTAAGTATGCCCGTTACATGCCTTATCTGTTAATGATATTTTTCTTTATCTGGATTAACAACCTAATGGGCCTTATACCTATTGCCCCGTTTGGCGCCAACCTTACCGGCAATATTGCCGTTACCTTGGTGTTGGCCTTGTTAACATTTATTATTACGCTGGCCAGCTCTAACAAATACTTTTGGCAACACATTTTTGCCATGCCGGGCGTACCAAAGCCGGTACTAATAATATTAGTGCCTATTGAAATTATGGGCCTATTCTTAAAGCCTATTGTACTTACGCTGCGTCTTTTTGCAAACATTACCGCAGGCCACATTATTGCATTAGCCTTTTTTAGCTTGATATTTATTTTTGGTGCCCTTAATGAGTATGCCGGCCTAGGCGTATCGGTACTATCAATAGCCTTTACCATGTTTATGATGGTGTTGGAATTGTTGGTTGCCTTTTTACAGGCCTACGTATTTACCCTGCTATCGGCAATATACATTGGCGGTGCTGTTGAAGAACACCACCACGAAGAACACCTCGAACATGCCCATGCACACCAAGACCAAAGCATAGTAGTTTAATTTTTTAATTAGTAATTATTTAAAAACAACACATATGTCAATTTTATCAATTTTAACAGTTCTTTTGGCAGCCTCTCCACTTGGCGCTGCTGGTGCTGGCATTGGTGCCGGTATTGCAGCTATTGGTGCAGGTTTAGGCATTGGCCGCATTGGCGGTTCAGCTCTTGAGTCAATTGCACGTCAACCAGAATCAGTAGGCGATATCCGCTCTAACATGATTGTTGCCGCTGCTCTTGTTGAGGGTGCAGTGTTCTTCGCCATCGTAGTTTGTCTGCTTATCCTTTTCGTATAAGCATCAAAAAAAACATTTTGCTGTGCCCGGCGGTTGGCCGGGCGCGGCTTAATTAAAAAAGAAAAAAGTAAACAATATATACTATGGAATTAGTAAAACCCGATATAGGCCTGTTGTTTTGGATGGTTGTTTCCTTCCTTTTAATCTTCTTTGTACTTAAGAAGTTTGCCTGGAAACCCATTTTAGATATGCTTACCGAACGCGAAGCGAGTATTGAAAACGCTTTGGGTGCTGCTGAAAAAGCGAAAGATGAAATGGCCCGTTTGCAAGCCACTAATGAGCAGTTGTTAGTAGAAGCCCGTGCCGAGCGCGACGCTATGCTAAAGCTGGCCCGCGATGCAAAAGACGCCATTGTAGCCGAAGCTAAAGACAAAGCTACAGAAGAGGCTAACCGCATGATTAACATTGCGCGCGAAACCATTAAAAACGAAAAAATGGCCGCTGTTACCGAGTTGAAAAACCAGGTAGCCCAACTATCAGTAGAAATTGCCGAGCGCATTATTAAAACTGAGTTGAAAAGCGACGAAAGCCAAACACAGATTATTCCCAAGTATTTAGAAGAAGCTAAGCTTAACTAATTATGAGGGGCAGTAGGGTAGCATTACGTTATGCCAAATCATTGTTTGATTTGGCCCTTGAGCAAAAGGTTAGCGAGGCCGTTTTTGCTGATATGGAACTGGTTGAAAAAACCTGTACCGAATCGGCCGAATTGGTAGTGCTGTTAAACAGCCCCATTGTTACTACCGATAGGAAAATAGCTATAATGAATGACATTTTTAAAGACAAAACCAGCGCTTTAACAATGGCTTTCATCAACATCATTTTAACTAAACGCCGCGAGCAATACATACCTGCTATTGCGGCCGAGTTTGTTGAGATGTATAAAAAACACATGGGCATAGAGGTTGCTTACCTTACCACCGCCACCAAAATTGACGATGCTACACGCCAAACCATTATTGACTTAGTGGCTAAGCAAAGCGGCAAAAAAGTGGAGTTGGTAGAGAAAGTGGATGCCGATGTAATAGGCGGCTTTATTTTGCGCTATGGCGACAACCAAGTTGACACCAGCATAGCAGGTAAAATACGCGCGCTTAAAAAAGAATTTGAGCAGAATTTGTACGTTAAAGAATATTAATTACCAAACATAAAACAAACAAAATGGCAGAAGTAAAACCTGCAGAAGTATCGGCAATATTGCGTCAGCAACTAGCCGGTTACAAAACAGCCGCCGAATTAGAAGAAGTAGGCACTGTACTGCAAGTGGGCGATGGTATTGCCCGCGTATACGGCTTAAGCAACGTTCAGTCGGGCGAGTTGGTTGAATTTGAATCAGGCTTGCAAGGCATTGTACTTAACCTTGAAGAAGACAACGTAGGTGTTGTATTGCTTGGTACATCAGACATTAAAGAAGGTGCTACCGTAAAACGTACCAGCCGTATTGCATCGCTTAAAGTAGGCGAAGGCTTAGTTGGCCGTGTGGTAAACACCCTTGGTGAGCCTATTGACGGCAAAGGCCCTATAGCAGGCGACTTATATGATATGCCTTTAGAGCGTAAAGCCCCGGGCGTATTGTTTCGCCAGCCGGTAAACGAACCATTGCAAACAGGTATCAAAGCTATTGATGCGATGATTCCTATTGGCCGTGGCCAACGTGAGCTTATTATTGGCGACCGCCAAACAGGTAAGTCAACCGTTGCTATTGACACCATCATTAACCAAAAAGAA
>JANOCJ010000119.1:0-2688 GCA_031412115.1 Flavobacteriales bacterium | reverse complement strand
CCCGATAGAACGCTTACGCAACTTGGATTATATACATCAGTAAAATTTGCGTTTCGGTTTAACAAAGAAAATGCGCGCTTTACCTATTATCCTTATGTCGGCTTCTCCTTATCTCCTGGCTATGTTTCGCACTATATGGGTTATATTAACTCCAATCAATACCCCTCTGGCACATCTTACAACCTTACTATGCGCGCCGATTTGGCATTGGGTTTTGAAGTTAAAATGCGTTTGGGTCAAAAATATAATTTAGGCGCGGTGGTGGGTGTTGAAAATAGCCGGGGCTTTATTTTTGCTTTAAAATTTGGTTGGAACAGGCAGTATAAAAAACAACTATGAAGAAATTTTTACTTGTTATGCTAGTTGCGCTGGGCCTTAACGCCAATGCCCAAACGCCTAACATTATGCATGGCATTAATGCGGGCATAGCTTCTAACACCTACTTATACGATTACTACAGCGCAAAACAAAAACTGCCCATTGCCCCGGCGCTTGGCTATTATTTAGATGTAAACCTGCGTGGGCGCACATGGCTTTTTACCCAATTTAATTTAGAGTGGCAGCGCACAACTTATACCGGCATGTTGCCCTACTATACCGTAAAAGAAAATTTTGTAGACTTGAACATACCCGTCCGCTTTGGCTTTAGGTTGGGGAAAAAAGATGCCAAATTCACATTCTTTCCAACAGTAGGCACCGGGTTTTATGTGCCTATATTTAACACTTATAAAACAGTATATCCTAATAACTCCAGTAAAAACAACAGCGACAGTTATTGGTTTGATGATTATGTACCCGTATACCCCTTGCTAAATGTGGGTTTTGAAGCCAAATGGAATTTTAGCCCAAAATATAATTTGGCTCTGGGTTTTAACTCTGATTATATAACGGCCCACAACACCGTATACCTAAAATTTGGTTGGAATAGATACACAAAAGAGGTAAAAACCAACCGAGATATTGCCCAAGCCGATACCAACAAAACCCCACAAATAAACGTATATCATGGCGTTAATGCGGGGGGTGCTTTTGTTTCAACACGCTATGATTACAGCATAAGCAGACTAACGCCCTCTCTTGGTTATTACTTAGACTTACGCTTAAAAAGGCGCCTATGGCTGTTTATGCAGTTTAATTTAGAAATGCTGCGCTACAATTATATTGATAATAACCCCACACGCTCAACCGAAACGTATTACAGCCTGCATATACCTGTGCGTTTTGCCTACAGGCTGGGTAAAGAAAACGCCCGCTTTACCTATTACCCAACGCTGGGGCTGGGTGCTTATATACCCATTGTATACCAATACGATTTTTATGATAAAACCAGTGGCACCGAAAAGCATAGCGGCTATGCTAATTGGTCGTTTGATGAGTTAGAGACGTTTGTTGTTATACCCTTTGTAAATGTTGGTTTTGAAGCCAAATGGCGTATGAATGAGCGCCATAATTTAGCTTTTGGCATTAGCTCAAATTACTTTGTATACAACAACTTCTTTTTAAAATTTGGTTGGAATAAATATAAAAAACAGAAAAAATCGAAGCAATAACATGAAGAAAATACTACTATTAATAGCTATTGTTTCGGGCCTTAGCGCCAACGCCCAAATGCCTGATAGCACCCGAAAAACCTTTGCGCCGGTTGATATTTATCATGGTATTGGTTTGGGTTATAATGTAGGCTTTTCGGCTGCTGATGTAAGCTATTTTTTAGACCTTCACATGCGTAAACGGCTATACCTGTTTACCCGTCACGCTATAAATATAATGAGCTTTATTGACGAACCCCGCGACTGGGAATATGGGTTGTACTCTACTGTATCATTCGCTTTCAGGCTTAATGGCGAAGACAAAAAATGGCAGTATTTTCCGTATATAGGCTCAGGTTTAGTTTTGGGCAGGTATTATACTGACAATAGCTATAGTGGGAATTCATATCAGCGCCAGCGTATTTTTGAAACCGGTTTTTTCCCCATAATAAATTTTGGGGTTGAAGTAAAATGCAAGCTAAAAAACAACCGTCATATTGGGTTTGGTATTAATGTTAGCAGTTATCCCGGCCCGGTAGCTTTTTTCAACTACGGTTGGAACAGGGCTTATAAGCACAAGTAATATGAAGAAACTTTTACTGTTTTTTACACTGCTAATTGCCGCCGGTTTAAACGCCCAAACGCCCGTTAATACTGCTGCTGATACTACAGCAAAGCCCGCCCTGCGCAAGCTGTACCATGGTATAAATGCAGGCGCAACGGTAGACCGGTTTTTGCACCGCTATTATATGTTTGACCCCAACCGCTATGCGCCTACATTGGGCTATTATCTAGATATTCACCTAAACGGAAGGGCTTGGTTGTTTATGCAGTTTAACCTTAGCATGTTTTACATCAAAAAAACCGATAAAAATTATTACTCTCAAAACCCCAATATATATAGCCACAAAAACTTTTATTTCGATTTGGATGTACCCGTACGCGTAGCTATACGTTTAGGTAAAAAGGATGCAAAATTTTTATGCTACCCCACAGCCGGGCTGGGCTTATATTTTCCGCTGTATTATTACGAAGTAAATTACATTAACGGTCAAAGAGATGGTGTAGACAAAGGCTACCCGGAAGAACTTCCTTTTTACCCATACGTAAATGCGGGTTTTGAAATAAAATGGAAACACAGCCCTAAGCACCATATTGG
>JANOCJ010000118.1:0-6116 GCA_031412115.1 Flavobacteriales bacterium | reverse complement strand
TGGTTGGCGAATCATTCGACGAAAAAGTGAAAATTTCGCGCACCGGTTTGGGGCAAGATGTGCAAGTATCGCCCGCATCGGTAAAGGTGATGGTAAACGTGCAGGAATTTACCGAGGGCACGGTTGAAGTGCCCGTGCAAGCTATTAATACCCCGCCGGGCACAGGTATAATCTTTATCCCCCAAACTATAAAAATTAAGTACCGCGTAACGCTTGATAATTATAACAAGGTGAAGCCCGAAGATTTTAAAGTGCAGGCCGATTGCCGCAATGTGCTTACCCAAACCGGCGATAATTTAAAAGTGGTAATAACCGCAAGCCCTACTATAATTAGCAATGCCACACTACCCAACAATACCGTAAAATACCTAATACGCCGATGAGCCTTATTGTTGGCATAACAGGCGGCATAGGCAGTGGAAAGTCTACCGTATGCAAAGTGTTTGAAGGGCTTGGCATTCCGGTGTTTAAGGCCGATGATGTATCGCGCAGCATATCTGATGTAAATTCATCCGTAATAGAGAAAATAAAAGCTGCTTTTGGTGATGATATGTATACCGATGGCAAGCTAAACCGCCCTAAAATGGCGGCATTGGTATTTAATGATAAAGAAGCACTGGCTAAGCTGAACAGCATTATTCATCCCGCTGTTAGGCAAGCGTTTGCCAATTGGAAAGAGAAAAATACAGAAGCCCCCTATTTGTTGTATGAAGCCGCCATACTGTTTGAAAGCGGCGCAGCCTTGCTTACCGATAAAAAAATACTGGTTACTGCTTCGCAGGAAACTCGTATAGCGCGTGTAATTCAGCGCGATAATATTACGCGCGAAGAAGTAGAAAGCCGCATAAAAAACCAGTGGAGCGATGAGCAAAAAACTACCTTGGCCGATTATGTTTTGCAGAATGATGATAATGCCCCGGTGTTGCAACAGGCGTTAGCGTTAGATAAAATTTTACGTACCGCCTAATGCAGTTTAACCGCCTAGCTATACTTGCTTTTGTTGCGTTTACGGTGGTATACATCATCGGGTTGTTTTTAAATGTAATGGAGGTTGATGCTGCACAGTATGCCTCCATTAGCCGCGAAATGGCCGACGATGGAAGCTGGTTGCAGGTAATGCATCGGCATGAGAATTACCTTGATAAACCACCTTTATTGTTTTGGCTTTCGGCAGCTATGTTTAAGGTGTTTGGAGTATCTAATTTTACCTATAAACTTCCTTCGTTCCTGTTTACATTGGTGGGTGTATACGCTACATTCCGGTTAGGCAAAAAACTCTACAACCAATATTCGGGGCTTGTTGCAGCGCTTATGCTATACGGCTGCCAGGCGTGGTATTTGTTTAATAATGATGTACGGACTGATACCCTGTTAGCTGCCTGCGTAATAACCGCTGTATGGCAGTTGTATGAATATATGGAGGAGCGAAAGTTCTCCAATTTTATCCTCGGTTTTGTATTTGTTGCTTTAGGCATGTTGGCTAAAGGGCCATTAGGAATAATGATTCCCGCTATGGCCTTAGGCCCGTATTTGCTATATAAGCGCGATTTTAAAATGCTATTTAACCCGCTGTGGGTGATAGGTATTGCCATTGTGGGATTGCTGCTTACGCCTATGGTTTGGGGCTTGTACAAACAGTATGGTAATGAGGGGCCTTTGTTCTTCTTCTGGACCCAAAGCTTTGGCCGCATTACCGGTGAAAATGTATGGAAGAACGATGCCGGCGCGTTGTTTTTTGTGCATACTTTTTTATGGGCATTTTTACCGTTTTCGCTAATGGCTTATTTAGGTTGGGGAAAGAAAACCATCCAAATAATAAAAAGTAAAGCGGCTTTACTATATGCCCCGGATGTGTTGGTATTAAGTGGATTTACACTACCATTTATCGCCCTTTCACTATCGCACTACAAGTTGCCACACTATATTTATGTGGTAGCGCCTTTTGCTGCATTGCTCGCAGCAAGCTATGTGGTTAATCTTACCTTAAAATGGCAAAATGTATTTGCTTACATACACTTGTTGATAGTAGCTGCGGCATTGGGTTTGGTAGGATTATTTTGTCTTTGGTATTTTCCTTTGCAAAGCATTGTTTTATGGGCTGTTATATCGGTTGCTGTTATAGCAATACTATGGCTGATTGTAAAAGGCAAAGGCTTGGTAAAAACACTTTTCCCTCCGCTGTTTGCTGTAGCATTGTTTAATTTGGTTATGAATGCGCATATATACCCAAACCTGCTGCAATACCATAGCACAAGCGTAATGGCGGAGTATGTTAATGAGCAACACATCCCTAAAGACAAACTTTTTTACTACCAGCGCATAGGGCATGCCTTTGAGTTTTATACCCGTATGATAGTGCGGCAGGCAACCATTGAAAGTATAAAAGAAAGCACTACCGATATGTGGATAGTTACCGATGCGGAAGGCCTTAATGAGCTAACAGGTAATGGTATTTCGCTACAAGAAAAAATACCATTTAACCATTACCATATTGTAATGCTAACAGGTAAATTCCTTAATCCCGCAACGCGGAATGAAGCGTTGGAAAAACGCTATTTGCTGCACTTTACGCTACCAACTCACTAATATTTGATACGTCTGCCGTAGGCGCAATTTTCTTTACCAAACCGCTAAGTACCTTGCCGGGGCCAATTTCTACAAACTGGGTAGCGCCGCCATCTTCAACCATAGCCTTTACGCTTTGGGTCCACAATACAGGGGCAGTAAGCTGGGCTATCAGGTTAATTTTAATAATGTCGCCAATTTCAACCGGTTGTGCTTTTACGTTTTGGTATACCGCACAAATAGGCGTGTGGAAGGTAGTGTCGTTAATAGCTTCAGCTAGTTCCTGGCGCGCCGGTTCCATTAGTGGCGAGTGAAATGCACCGCCCACAGGCAATAGCAATGCGCGTTTGGCGCCTGCCTCTTTCAATTTTTCGCAGGCTTGGTTTACCGCCTCTATAGTGCCCGATATAACCAATTGGCCAGGGCTGTTGTAGTTTGCAGGCACAACTACGCCTTTTATCTCTTTACAAATTTTCTCTACTATGGCATCTTCCAAACCTAAAATAGCCGCCATAGTCGATGGGTTTAGCTCGCAGGCTTTTTGCATGGCCTCGGCGCGTTTGGCTACCAGCCTAAGGGCATCTTCAAACGTTAAACTGCGGTTGGCTACCAAGGCCGAAAATTCGCCCAGCGAGTGACCTGCCACCATATCGGGTTTCAGGCTGTCGCCCTGCAAAAGGGCTAAAATAACCGAGTGTAAAAATATAGCGGGTTGGGTAACTTTGGTTTGTTTCAGCTCCTCGTCGGTGCCGTTAAACATCACATCCGTAATACGGAACCCTAATATTTTATTGGCTTTCTCAAACAAATCCTTTGCCTTGGCTGATGACTCAAACAAGTCTTTACCCATCCCTACAAATTGCGAACCCTGACCGGGAAATATGCAAGCTTTCATTAATTTGGTTTTATTTACCCCCTCCCAACCCTCCCCCTGAAAGGGGAGGGCTAGAAAGTTGATTTAAATTGGTTAATGTAATTTGGCTGATATCAATTTCATAAACTCAGAGCGGGTGCGGTTGTCGCTCAAAAATTCGCCCGTAAATGCCGATGTGGTAGTTACCGAATTTTGTTTGCTAACGCCGCGCATACACATACACATATGCTGCGCCTCTATAACCACCGCTACGCCAACAGGCTCAAGCGTGTTATGTATGCAATCCAATATCTCGGTAGTTAGCCTTTCCTGCACCTGTAGGCGGCGTGCAAAGGCGTCGCATACGCGTGGTATTTTGCTAAGGCCCACTATATGTCCATTGGGAATATAAGCCACGTGCGCTTTGCCAAAAAACGGTAGCATATGGTGCTCGCACATCGAATAGATTTCAATGTCTTTAACTATCACCATCTGCTTATAATTATCCTTAAACATTGCCGATTTTAAAATCTCGTCAGGCTTTTGGTTGTAGCCCTGTGTAAGGTAAAGCATAGCTTTAGCGGCGCGTACAGGGGTTTTTAAAATCCCTTCGCGGCCGGTATCTTCGCCCAACAGTTCTATAATGCGTTTATAGTGTTCGGCAATTTCAATATGGTGTGGATGGTTTTCTTCCATGGCCTTATTCGCCGTAATATTCGGCGTAGTTATTTTCTGTTTCGTACAGTTTAACGCAATGCAACGTACCGCCTTTTTCAGCTATCGCCTGTTCCAGTTGCTTCCAAATGGCTAACACCAAATTTTCGGTGCTCGGCATCTGCCCTTTCATAAACTCCACATCCAGATTAATGTTTTGATGGTCAAGCTTATTTGTCACCAACGTACGAATCATAATGCTCAACTCCTTCAAGTCTACAATAAGGCCTGTAACCGGGTCGGGCGTGCCTTTAACGGTAACAAATAGGTTAAAATTATGCCCGTGCCAGTTGGGGTTGGCACATTTCCCAAAACGCTCCAGGTTTTGCTCGGCAGTCCAATCCTCTACCCACAGCTTGTGTGCAGCGTTAAAATGCTCTTTTCGTGTAATGTATACGGTTGCCATAAAATAGGGGGCAAAGATAAAGAAATTGGCCTCACCCCCGTCCGAATGGATGAAATGAATTCATCGGGCAGGCCCAATCCTACGTTCTCAAACAAAGCGGCTAAAAAATCTCGCCCCTAACACCTACCTTTACCCCAATGAATACCCTCATCGTTTCTGCTACCGAATTTGAAGTGCAGCCCGCTATGCAGGCTCTGCCGGGCGTAGAGTTTTTAGTTACCGGCCCAGGAATGGTAAACACGGCCTATAAGCTGGGCAAACGCCTTGCTACCAATAAATACGATCGTATTATCAATGCGGGTGTTTGTGGCTGTTTTGACCGTAGCTATGCCTTAGGCACTGTTTTCAACGTATCGCTAGAGACCTTTGCCGATTTTGGTGCTGATGATAAAGGCACGTTTATAGATATTTTTGGCTTGGGGTTGATTGATAAAAACGAGGCCCCTTTTACCGATGGGATGATTATCAATTTCAGTTCGGTACTAGCGCCAAACCTGCCCGAAGCCTTGGGCATTACCGTAAATACTGTTACGGGCCACCAACCGCAAATAGATAAGCTGGTAGCCAAATACAAACCCGTAACCGAAAGTATGGAAGGTGCAGCTTTTGCCTATGTATGCGCTATGGAAAAACAACCCTATGTGCAAATACGTGCTGCATCAAACTATGTAGAGCCGCGCGATAGGGCCAATTGGCAAATGCCTTTGGCTATTCAAAATTTAAACAATTATTTGATTCAATTTTTAACTAAATAGCCCCGCTACACCCCTCTCCCTTTAGGAGAGGGGCCGGGGGTGAGGTACTATGAAACTAACACTCGGATTTTCGCCCTGCCCTAACGATACCTTTATTTTTGATGCCTTGGTAAATGGTAAAATTGATACCATGGGCATTGAGTTTGAGGTGGTGCATGCCGATGTAGAACAGCTAAACCGCTGGGCTATGGAGGGTAAGCTGGATATTACCAAGCTCAGTTTTCATGCCTATGCGTATTGTATTCAAAACTACGTATTGCTAAACTCAGGCAGCGCCTTAGGCAACAATTGCGGGCCAATGCTTATCTCCAAATCACCCAAAACAACCGCTGAAATTAGCGCTGCACATATTGCCATACCGGGTAAAATGACAACGGCTAATTTTCTGCTGGGCATACTTTATCCCGAAGCAAAAAATAAAACCGAAACTATTTTTTCGGGTATTGAAAATGCAGTGATAAATGAGGAGGTGGATATGGGCCTCATCATTCACGAAAACCGATTTACTTATCAGGATAAAGGCTTGCACAAGGTTACTGACTTGGGCGAGGAATGGGAAACTAAAACTAACAGCCCCATACCATTGGGCGGCATTTTTATTAAGCGTAGCTTAGATAGGGAAGTACAATTGCGTGTAGATGGCCTTATCCGCCAAAGTATTGAGTATGCCTTTGCCAACCCGGATTCGAGTAAAGAATATGTTAAGCAATACTCGCAAGAGATGGACGACCACGTTATCCAACAACACATAAATTTGTATGTAAACCAATACTCGGTAAGCCTTGGCCTTGTTGGTAAGCGCGCCATTAGTACCATGTTTAAA
>JANOCJ010000117.1:0-4220 GCA_031412115.1 Flavobacteriales bacterium | reverse complement strand
TATTAATGGTGTGCCGCTTGGTAACGTAGCACAATCAACCACAGTTCACAACAATAAAGTGTATACGGTGGTAAATAACTCAGGCAAAATGGAGGTTGTTGATGCCGAAACTTATGTGCGCACTGGTACTGTTACAGGCTTAGAACTGCCTCGCTATTTTGTGGGCCTAAATGATAATAAAGGCTACGTAAGCGAGTGGGTGGGCTTTAGCGGCAACGGCCGTATAGCAGTTGTAGACCTTACTACTTATCAAGTAACATCAACCATTACCGTTGGCGCTTTGCCCGAAAAAATGGTTTTGGTAGGCAATAAATTGTATGTAGCAAACTCTAATGATACTACCGTATCTGTTATAAATACCACTACCGATGCTGTTGAAAGCACCATTACTGTTGGCGATTGGCCAACCAGCATAACCGCTGATAAAAATGGCGAAGTATGGGTAATGTGTAGCGGTGTTCCTGCATGGGCCGGTACTGCAACATCGCCTACGTTGGTAAAATTTAACCCTGCCACCCCAACCGTACAAACTACGTTTGATTTTGCTACGCCAGACAACAGCCCATCGCGCTTGGTAATTAATGGCGCCGGCGATAAGCTATTTTACCTGTACAACGGCGGCGTTTATGAGTTGGGTATTGGAGCAAGCGCATTAAACTCTTCGCCTGTTATTAACCGCAATTTTTATAGCTTAGGTATTGACCCACAAACAGGCTACTTATACGGCGGCGACCCGCTGGATTATATTTCATCGGGCCGTGTTATACAATACAACACTACCTACACAGCTACCGATTCTATGACAACCGGTATCATCCCAACTGATTTTACTTTTATAAACTAATTTTTGCCTTACGGCAGATTTCAAAAAATCCCCTCTTTTAGCTAAGCGGGGATTTTTTTATTTAATCCCATTTAAGTAATGTGCTTTTACCAAATAGTAATAAGGCACTAGCATGTGGTGGGCAAAAGTGTTGGTGGGGTTCTTGCCCACTAAATCATAATAACCCGGTGTAGGTTGCAAAATAATGGGTACACCTGCGGTACAATAATCCATAGTGGCTGCATAGTTGGGTTGTTGCAAATTGGGCATGTTTTTCTTTATAAAAGGGTACGCCTTTTTGCCCATATACTTTCTAAATTTTTTAGCTGCTTTGTAGGCTGAGCCTTTTAATTGGTTGCTTACATAGCTTACAGCCATGCGCTGTGCCAATGGCATTTTCTTTATTTGTGCTTTGGCGTTCATTAGCGGGTTTAGCTTGTAAACATCATCAGCCGTTTGTATGCTTATGGGCATTTGCGGCACCCAGTCTAGCGCGTTTACCACACGGCAGGCCATTCCATTGCGGGTAATAAAATCAAAGTCGTAGGCATAATATAAATTGCCGGGCTTGGGTGGTGCGCTGCAATAGGTTTTAAAAACCAAATCGGCAGGTAACTGGCCGCTTTGCTGCATATAGTATAATTGCGAGTGGACTAGGTATGCAATAGCTCCGCCTTGGCTGTGGCCCATAATTAATATGTTACGCTCGCCTTGGTCATATAAACCGCGTATATGGGTAATTAAATCGCCCCAAATAGTAGCCAGGCCAATGGTCCATCCGGCATGCACAAAGGCGTTGCTATCAGCAGCAAATTTGTAGGTAAATACTTCGGTAGGGCTTAGGTTTATTGTACCCATAGCCGGCACCATAGCTGCATAAAAATTCTCCACCCACGATTTTTGCTCAATAGTAGTGCCGCGTATGCTTATTACGGATGCCTTGCCGGGTGCGGTCCACAAATCCCAGCGGTTATCTAATGGCATTGCCGGCGACCGATATGCTAGTTTATAACCACTCGGTGCAGGGGTTTTAACAGTTGCCCATGTAGCAGTATCTCCCTGACGGGCCGAAAAACCTAGTAGGGTACAATATTCTATTGCGTCAAAGCCCGGTTTAAGGGTTTGGGCAAATGTGCCTGTTAAAACAAAGAAAAAGGCAAGAAATGCAACTAAACTATATACTCTTTTCATAATACCGTAAAGGTAGAACAAATGAGTAAGAGGTATATACAAAAAAGAAGCCCCACATTTCTGCAGGGCTTCTATATTAATTGGCGTTAGCCTGATATTATTTCTCAGCCGGAGCAGCAGGCGCAGAAGTAATGCGCAAGAACTCGGTGCGACGGTTTTTCTGGTGTTCTTCTTCAGAACACTCAATACCATCAGCGCAACGGTTGGTTAAGTTAGTCTCACCAAAGTATTGAGCTTCTATACGGTTTTTCTTAATACCTTTTTTAACAAGGTAGTTAACCGCAGCTACACTACGTTTAGATGAAAGCTTATCGTTGTATTCAGCCTCACCACGAGAGTCGGCAAACGATGATGCTTTAACACGCAACGCTGGATCGGCTTTCATAATAGCTAATAACTGGTCAAGCTCTTCTTTCGCGTCAGGGCGGATGTTTGATTTATCGTAGTCGTAGTAAATAACAGCCAGTTTCAATATTTCGTCAAATGCTAAACGTACAGGGAATATCTCTGATATTTTTTTGCCTTTGGTAGATAGTGAAACAACAGGGGTTTTTTGGCCATCTTTTTCAGCGTATATTTCATAGTCGCTTTCGCGGTCTAAGTCATATTTAAAGTTACCTGCACCATCGCTGGTAACGGTTTTAATTTCGCCTGTAGATTTGTTTTTAATGTAGATAGTAGCGCTAGGCACAGTTTCGTTAGTGCTGCGGGTGGTAACCGATCCATCAACAGTAAACCTGTTTGGGCTCATAACCACTTTTTGGTTAATGGTAGAACCTGGCTTAATACCTTTAGTAGATACTTCAATAGTTTGAGGGTCAAATCCATCGCGGGTTACGCTTAATGAATATACACTATCCCTTTTAAGGAAGTATACAAATTTGCCATCATCTTTAGTGTTAACGTCAGTTTGTGCCGGAGGTAGTGGCGTCAACTTAACATCAGCAAATTTCAATGGTTTTTCAGTGCCTTCTTCTACAACAATACCATCCAATTTAATAGTAACATCATGGCGGAATTTGTAGATGTCATCATCTTGGCCACCACGGCGGCGGTTTGATGATAAGTAACCGTATTTGTTTTCTTTATCGGTTATATAACCAAAGTCATCATATTTAGAGTTGGCAGGGTAACCCAAGTTCATTGGGGTACCAAAACTCGCACCCGCAGGCTCAGCTTCGTAAACATCTAATCCACCCAAACCGGCAAGGCCATCGCTTGAATAGTATAGGTAGCCTGATTGGCTAACAAAAGGGAACGACTCATTACCGGCAGTGTTAATACCAGCGCCTAAGTTTACCGGGGTACCCCAGTTGCCATTTTCCCATTTAGCCATGTAAATATCGGTGCCACCTTGGCCGCCGGGCATGTCAGATACAAAGTATAATGTTTTGCCATCAGGGCTTAAAGCCGGTTGGCCAACACTATATTCAGTGCTGTTTAAGTTTAATGGGTGTATGTCTGTAACAGCTTCGCCATCAAATTTGCCTGCATATAAGCCTAACAAACGGGCTTTATGGTTAGGGGTGCCTTTAGCTGCTTTTGTTTTTTTCTTAGACGGCTGGGTAAAAATTAAAGAATCGCCGGCAGGATAAAATACCAATGGGCCTTGGCTGTATTTTTTGCTAATGCCTTTAACTTTAACGGCAAGCTTGGTAACTTCTTTATCGTTTTTCAACGAGTCGTACAAGTACGAGCTGCCATACCAACCTACAGTACGGGTATCGTTGCTGGTGTTATAGGTATCATCATCATTAGGGGTGTAGCGGGCCAATTTTTTACCTTTTTTGTTGGTAGATGGCTTGTATTGCACTTCGGCAAAATTGATGCTGTTGGTATCAGCTACATAATATACGTCATGGTAAGGAGCATTGTAAGACCTGTCTACCGTGCGGAACATGCAGTTCTTTTTACGAGCAGATGAAAATACAACACCTTTTTTGTACCAAGCCGGAGCCATATCGCTGCCCCAGGTATTGCCTGCGGCTAAACGTACTTTCCAACGGGTGCTGTCAGCATACAACTCATTGCTATCAAAACCATCTCCGGCTAAAGGAGAGTATTTAGCATAGTATTTTTTAGCTTCGCCCAATTTGTCGTTAGCGGCTAGTACGGTAGCATAACCTAAGTTATCCTGTGCCGACAAATCGCCTAAGGCAGCAGCTTTAGCATAAGCCTCTTCTGCCTGTGGGTACATACCCAAACG
>JANOCJ010000116.1:0-6527 GCA_031412115.1 Flavobacteriales bacterium | reverse complement strand
CGCCATAGTCGTGGTTTTTGCGCACCATTAGTTCTTTAGCTTCGGTAGCGTATTTATCAAACAACACAAGGGCTTTGCCCAATTCCATGTGCGGTTCTTCGGCCGAGCCTAATTCGTATTGTATTAGCGCAATAATAGAGTAGTTTACAATGCCTTCGTATTCGCCCTTGGCATCGTCCTCTATCATGTGCGTGCCTTTCTCTTCAATGCTGCGTATACGCTGGGCTTTTATAAATATCTGGTCGGTAAGGCTGCTGGTACGCAATATGCGCCACGAGCTACCGTAATCCGTCATTTTCTTTTCAAATGTTCCGCGGCAGCGGTCAATAATACTGGTGTATTCTGCTAATGTTTTTTCCATCTCTCCTGTTTCAACGTTGTCTGCTATCATCATGGCGCGTACTTTAGCACCAAAATTATTAAGGTGCCTCAAGATACATTATTTAAGCCGTCGAATGTTTTCAACATTGGCGGAAAACTTATCAGTTTCGATTTTCCTCTTGCCATGGGTATCATCAACCTTACGCCCGATTCATTCTTCGACGGAGGTGTAGCCAATACCCCTGCAAATGCTCTGCAACAGGCCAAAACCATGGTAAGCGAAGGCGCCCAAATAGTAGATTTAGGTGCAGCATCAACCCGTCCGGGGGCTGAACTTGTAAGTGCCGACGAAGAACTGAGCCGCCTCCTCCCTACCCTATCCATTCTTAAAAACGAATTGCCCGAGGTAATTATTTCAATAGACACCTTTCATGCAACGGTTGCCGAAGAGGCTATAAAAAATGGCGCCCACATTATTAATGATATTTCGGGCGGGGAAATGGATGCAAATATGTTTGCTACCGTAGCGCGATTAAGCGTGCCCTATATATTAATGCACATGCAGGGCACACCGCAAACCATGCAGCAAAACCCTACGTACGAAAATGTTTCTGACGAAGTGTTTTTCTACCTGAATGAAAAAGTAAACCAACTAAAAGTATTGGGGGTAACAGATATCATCATCGACCCCGGATTTGGCTTTGGAAAAACACCTGCACATAATTTTACTTTATTGAAAGATTTAGAGCGATTTACCATGTTGGGTATTCCCATCCTCGCCGGGCTTTCGCGGAAATCTATGTTAAATAAATTATTCGGCATAAAACCTGAAAATGCACTGAATGCCACCACCGTTTTAAACACTATGGCGTTGGAGCGTGGGGCTTCCATCCTGCGTGTACACGATGTAAAAGAGGCTGTTGAGGCTATTGAGATTTATAAGTATTTAGTGGTTGGTGAGTAGTGGGTGGTGAGTGCTTGTTAGTTTATATTACTCGTCCTCACTACTTCACAAGATATTCGGCCAATTTTTCTTTGCATGAAAAACAAAAGCTGCCGCTATCTTTATTAAAAGCACTGCGTGCCCCTGAATCCATCAGGCAACCCCGTTTTTTATCGCAATGCTCAAGGCCCAACAAATGCCCAAGTTCGTGGTTGGTAGTTTTCACCAAATCTGTTGTTTGTACTTTACCTGTGCCAAAGTTGCTTAACCTGTATGTGCTTACCACTGCCCAATGTTTGCCCCGCTTGGCATTACCTAGTAACGATGAGCTTTTCGACTCGTATTCGCTTTTTGTTATGTCATTAGTTACTAACCCAACAATTTTAAAGGCGCCTATGGGCAATTTCATATCCTTTAAAATAGCGGTAGCATCATAGCGTATAATTTTGCCTTTTGTTTTGTAGTAATTTTTCTTAGGCATAGGTATATGCTTAAACACCTTTACCTCAAAATTGTATTGGGCCTTAATGCCATTTTCCACAACGGTAACAAGGCTATCCGGAAAATCATCGTAAGGTTGCAGCACTATTGTTTTAGTCTCGCCAAAATCTAAATTTATAAACCCATAGCTGTAGGCAATGCTTCCTAAAATACCTACTACCAATAATGGAATAAGGAAATATCTCCTTTTAGCCCATACTTTCTGCATACTACTGTTCGCCGCTCTGTTTTTGTTTCTCTTCCTTATGGCTGCCTTTAAACATTTTAAAGCCCATAAATTTACATTCCAGCGGTCCGTTGTATACGGTAAATTTCTTTGATGGTTTTAGGCCTATTTTATGCATAGCCGTTACGTTTGGCGATATTATCCATGCCTCGCTACCGGCAAATTCCTTTTTCAGTTTAGTGCCAATAGCTGCATATAATTCATCCAACTGCTCAGGCTTTAAACGCTCGCCGTAGGGTGGGTTCATTATTAAAAAGATGGGGTCTTCAGGCACTTCCATCTTTTCAAAATACTGGCGCTCTACTTCAATCAATTCGGCAAAGCCACTGCTTTCAATATTCTCATTAGCCAGCAACATACTTACTGATGAGCTGTCGCTGCCCGATATTTTAACCTCCAACGGTTGCACCTGCGCTTTGGCCTCTTTGCGCATGGTTTCCCACATTTCCTCGTTGTAGTTTTTCCATTTTTGAAAAGCAAACCCCGGGCGGAATATACCCGGCGCGGTGTTGGTAGCCATAAGGGCCGCCTCTGTTAAAAATGTGGCTGCGCCACACATAGGGTCGTGCAGTGGGGTTTTCTTATCCCAACCGCTAAGCAGTAGTAACCCTGCGGCCAGTACCTCACTCATTGGCGCTTCGTGGCGGCCGGTGCGGTAGCCGCGGCGGTGTAGCGAGTCGCCTGACGAATCAAGCGATATGTTACAAATATCAGCACTTATGTGTACGTTTATCCTAAAACCGGGGCCAATGGTATCAACATTGGGGCGTGCGCCTACCTTCTCCCTAAAACGGTCTACAATGGCATCTTTTACACGCAAGGCGGCAAACTGCGTATGGGTAATTTGCGATTTGATGCAAACAGCATCAACTGCAAAAGTATCTTCAATACCAAAGTAGTCTTCCCACTTAATTTCGCCTGCGTTTTTATATAAAAGGTCGCTGTTGTATGCCGGAAAGCTATCAATCTTAACCAAAAAGCGTAACGCCGCACGGCACCATAGGTTTGCCATATATACCATGCGCAAATCGCCGGTAAACTCAACCGCGCGTGTGCCGGGTTTAATATTTTCTGCGCCAAGCGCTGCAAGCTCTGCCGCCAAAGGCGCTTCTAACCCCGACAGGGTTTTGCCTGTAATTTGATACTGCTGTTTTGTAGCCATTGTGTGGTGCAAAAGTAGGGTATTATATAGTATATTGCCGGGTTATGGAAGAAACTAAACTGGACGACATCCTCTTTCTGGATATTGAGACTGTTCCGGCTTATAAAGACTATGCCGCCCTGCCCGATAAATGGAAACAGCTATGGGCTGTAAAGGCAAGCCATTTGGCCCGTAACAACGAAACGCCTGAGGCCCTTTACCACCGCGCCGGTATATATGCCGAGTTTGGCAAAGTCATCTGCGTATCAGTAGGTTTTTTTGATATGCGCGAGGGACGGATGTTCCGCATAAAATCGTTTGGTGGCGATGATGAAAAAGAAGTGCTTACCGAGTTTGGCAAACTATTAGAAAAACATTTTAACCAGCGCAAACACCGCTTAGCTGCCCATAATGGTAAAGAGTTCGACTTTCCTTTTTTGGGACGTAGGATGCTTGTAAACAACGTAAAGTTGCCCAAACTGCTAAACCTGCAAGGCCTTAAAAGTTGGGAGGTAAAACACGTAGACACTATGGAGCTTTGGAAGTTTGGCGATATGAAAAGCTTTACTTCGTTAGATTTGATGACGACGCTTTTCGACATCCCATCGCCAAAAATAGACCTTGACGGCAGCAAGATATATGAGGTGTATTATAAGCACCACGACATGCCTAGCATTATTACCTATTGCCAAAACGATGTGCTAGCCCTTGCGCAGCTTTATTTGCGTTTAAAGGGCAAGGAGTTGCTTATGGATGATGAGGTGATGATGGTTGGGTAAATAATTTGACCCTTGATTTAAGGATTGAAGGATTACTTGATTTATTATCATGTTAATCCTTAAATCATGGTTCAGACAAATAAAAAAACCCTCCGACTAATAAGCCGGAGGGTTTTTAATTTTTATACTAACTAACGCTTAGCGGTTACCTGCTTTTGTATTAGTTGCCGGAGATTTTTTTCCGTCCTCAACTTTTACTACCGGTTTGGTAGTGTAAGTACCTTTTTCAGGTGCTTTAGTAGTTGGGTGTGCTATTTTCTCAGCCTCTGCTTTGGTTTTAGCCTCAGCAGTGTTGTTTTTAACCGTTTGTTGTGTTTTAGTAACGGCTGCTTTAATGGTATTAGCAAAAGTGCCTAATGCTTTACCAGTGCCGGTAGCAGTGCCTTGTGGCCTTGTTACAGCGCCAAAGCCCCTTTCTTTACCAAAACCAAAACCTTGTGGGTATAAGTAGTACCCTTGTACAGGAGCTTCTTTTGCTTTTTCAGCTACAACGCGGTGGTCATTAGCCCAAGCATCTTGACGAACGCCTGTAACCTGCCAGCTAACTTCAATATTAGGTTTGCTGGTTTTAATAACAAACCGGTTGTTGCTTACTTTTTCAAAAACAATAGCTTGAGCAAAGTCGCCAATTACAGTAAGTTGGTATTTAAAGTCTTTGTTCTCAGCTTCAAAATATGATGGTAGCGAAACAACGGCAGTGCCGGTAGCATCGGTTACAATGTTGCCATTGTATACGTTCATCATATCAGGGCTTTCAACAAAGCTGTGTATAAGGTATTTGTTTACAGGGTCTAGCGGGTGGTCAATTTTAAATGTACCACCTAGTTTAGATAAGTTGCCTTGTACATCAACATCGCCTTCAAACTGGCCTGCGTAGTTAAAGAAAGCGTTGTTATCTAATGTTTCGCCATATACAGCCACGTTAGATAATGCGCCTACCGGGCTTGATGCAATACCATATACACCATAGTTGGTATTTGGATTTAAGTCGGCATAACCAAATACACCTATATTGCCAAATGATGCTAAGCTACCACCTACACCATACACACCGTAGGTAAATAAACCACCGGCTGTAGGGTTGGTTGTACCAATTGCACCGGCCGATGCAGGAATTAAGTTATTCAACTCATAATTGCCTAATATAGAGCCACTTCCACCGCTAACAAAGCTCACCGAGCCTATTGGGCCATCGCCGCTTTCAAAATAACCACCAATGCTTATGTCAGAAGTAACGCCCGAAATAGCCTCGCCGTAGGTACCAATATTTATTGACTGTAATGGGTTGCCACCATCACCTTGAACAGATGCATAATGTCCAAAGTTAGCTGTATTAAGGCCACCGGTAACTTGTGCATAGCTACCATAGCTGGTAGAGCCATCGCTGGCTATCATTAAAGTAAGCGTACCTGCATTTTCAGCACCTAAGCCGCCATAAATAGTGTTAAAAGTACCATAATTGTTAGTACCATCAGCAGCAGGAGAAAAGCCAAATGGGTCGGGCAGGGCGTTGTATACACCATAGCTATTGCCGCTTCCACTAGTACTTGTGTTGGTAACATAGTTAAACGTACCAAATACTTCGCTGGCGTTTACAACTGTGTTGTATGAACCATAAGAAGTTGCTTCCTGGCTTCCATCACTCAAAAGATCAAGTACGTTAAACGACCCACCGTAGTAGGTTTCCGTTCCACCGGGAAATACGCTACCTTCTACACCAACATATCCACCTTGAAACTGGCCACCGTAACCATAATAGTCGTTTGGTACAGAAAAACCGCTTACGGCAACAATATCATTGTCTGAAGGGGTAATACCTATATATTCAGCACGTAAAATAATGCTTCCGCCATCTTCTACCGCACTTTGAAATAAACCTGTAGTTAGGTTGCCAATAACGCCATCTTCAACAACATGTAAGCGGGCAATTGGGTCATCGCCAACAGCAGTACCAATACCTACGTTATAGGTTTCGTCATCTAGTACAGCTACTTGGTCGCTACCATTAGGGTCAGAGTCGTTAGCACCAAAAACAAGCTGGCCGCTATTGTTCTCTGTTATATTAAATAAGTCGCCTGAGCCTGTATTATCATAACCAAGGCTTGGAGTAACACCGGCAGTAATTTGCAGGTTAGCGCCTGCGCCTGCGCCTGTAGGGATACCCACCTCGGCAGAGCCGTTTTGGTAAATGTGCATGTATTCAGTACCGTTGGTACGGATAGATAAGTCTTGGCCATCAGTAGTACCAACATAGTTAGTAGCGGCATTAGTACCTGCATTGCCATCAAGCAACCAAGCGTTTGCAGTGCCAGCAGGGCCTGTTGGACCTACTGCGCCATCTGCACCGGCTGGGCCGGCAGATCCTGCAGGACCGGCAGGGCCTTGTGGACCAACTGCACCGTCTACACCATTTGCACCATCAGCACCGGCTGGGCCTTGTGGGCCTTGTGGGCCTACTGCACCATCTGCACCGGCAGGGCCTTGTGGACCAACTGCACCGTCTACACCATTTGCACCATCAGCACCGGCTGGGCCTTGTGGGCCAACTGCACCATCAGCACCATCAGCACCGGCTGGGCCTTGCGGGCCTGCTGCACCATCAACACCGTCAATACC
>JANOCJ010000115.1:0-6913 GCA_031412115.1 Flavobacteriales bacterium | reverse complement strand
AAAATCACATCATCTGGACGTTTAGCCGGTGCTGAGATGGCCCGCTCTGAAACATATAAAGAAGGACGCACACCATTGCACACTTTCCGTGCAGATATCGACTACTCAACCTCAGAAGCCCACACTACTTACGGCCGTATTGGCATAAAAGTATGGATTTGCAAAGGCGAAGTATTTGGCAAACGCGACTTGTCTCCACTAGTTGGAACATCATCTAACCGTCCGGGTGGCAACACCGGTGGCGATGACCGCCGCGGAGGTGACGACCGTCAACGCCCACGCAACAACATGCGCGGAGGCAAAAAGAAATAATTAAACGAGTTTAAGTTAATAGTACTGTAGAGATATAAAACAATGTTACAGCCTAAAAAGTCAAAGTTCCGTAAGCAACACAAGATGAAAATGAAGGGCATTGCCCAACGTGGAAATCAATTAGCTTTTGGTTCTTTCGGTATCAAAGCCCTTGAGGGAACATGGGTAACCGCCCGCCAAATAGAAGCGGCCCGTATTGCGGTAAACCGCTTTATGAAACGCGAAGGACAGGTATGGATACGCGTATTTCCTGACAAACCAATTACCAAAAAACCTGCAGAGGTACGTATGGGTAAAGGTAAAGGAGCCCCTGAGTATTGGGTAGCCGTAGTTAAACCAGGTGCTATGATTTTTGAAGCTGACGGTGTTAGCGAAGAAGTAGCGAAAGAAGCATTGCGCTTAGCAGCTCAAAAGCTTCCTATAACAACAAAATTTGTAGTTCGCCGCGACTACGTTAAAGGAGAATAACAATGAAACAAGAAATAGTAAAAGACCTTACTACACAAGAGCTTAACGACAAGATTGTTGAAACAACAGAACTGTTAGGCCGCTTAAAGTTGAGCCACGGAGTATCGCCGGTAGAAAACCCGATGAAGATACGCGAGACCCGCAAAGCAGTAGCACGTTTACAAACAGAATTGCAGAAACGCAAATTGGCTGAGGCTGCCAAATAAATAAGCCCAAACCATTAATGTTAATTAAGAAATGGAATTAGAAAGAAATTTAAGAAAAGAGCGTGTTGGTGTTGTACGCAGCAACAAAATGGAAAAAACCATTGTAGTTGCAGTTGTGCGTAAAGTAAAACATCCTATGTACGGCAAGTTCCTAAAAAGAACCACTACCTTTGCTGCTCATGACGAGAAAAATGAGTGCAACATAGGCGATACCGTTCGTATTATGGAAACACGTCCGTTGAGCAAATCAAAACGCTGGCGTTTGGTTGAAATTGTAGAGCGTGCTAAGTAAGGTATTAAACTAGTAAAAAGAGTTTTTAAGCGATGATACAACAAGAATCGAGATTAATAGTAGCCGATAACAGCGGAGCCAAAGAAGTATTGGTTATACGCGTATTGGGTGGCACAAAAAAGCGCTACGCACGCATTGGCGACAAGATAATTGTTACCGTTAAGCACGCATTACCCGCAGGCAACGTAAAAAAAGGCCAGGTAAGCAAAGCGGTAATAGTACGTACTAAAAAAGAAACACGCCGCGCCGACGGGTCTTATATCCGTTTTGACGACAACGCCTGTGTACTTTTAAGTGCAACAGAAGAGTTACGCGGCACACGTATTTTTGGCCCTGTAGCACGTGAACTTAGGGAGACAAAGTTTACCAAAATTGTATCATTGGCCCCCGAGGTATTATAATAAAATAAATTATTGAATTAAGATGGCAACTAAGTTCCACATAAAAAAAGGCGATACCGTAACGGTTTTAGCCGGCGATTCAAAAGGCCAGCAAGGCAAGGTGCTTGAGGTAATTACCGAAAAGAACCGCGCAATTGTTGAAGGTGTTAACATGGTTAGCAAGCACACCAAGCCCAATGCCAAAACCCCAAATGGCGGCATTGTTAAGCAAGAGGCTTCTATCCACGTGTCTAACCTATTGCCGTTAGATCCCAAATCGGGTAAAGCTACCCGCGTTGGACGCAAAAAAGATAAAGACGGAAAAACAGTCCGTTTTGCTAAAGGAAGTAAAAGTTCAGGTGAGATAATAAAGTAAGACAATGTACGCACCACGTTTAAAAGCAAAATACACGGAGCAGGTAGCTCCGGCGCTAAAGGAGCAATTTGGCTACAAAAGCACAATGCAGGTTCCGCGCCTAACAAAAATATGCCTTAACCAAGGCTTAGGCATAGCCGTAACCGATAAAAAGATAGTTGACGCAGCTTTGGCTGAGTTGGCCCTTATAACCGGTCAAAAACCTGTGCCTACCAAATCGCGCAAGGATATATCTAACTTTAAACTGCGTAAAGGCGTGCCCATTGGCGCACGTGTTACCTTACGCGGAGACAAGATGTATGAGTTTCTTGACCGTTTGATAGCTATCGCTTTGCCCCGTATCCGCGACTTCCGTGGTGTTAACGACAAAGGCTTTGATGGTAAAGGCAACTATACCCTGGGTATAAAAGAGCAAATCATCTTCCCGGAGATTGATATTGACAAAGTGCCAAAAATACTAGGTATGGATATAACATTTGTTACAACCGCCGGTACCGATGCCGAGGCACATGCCCTATTAAAACAATTTGGAATTCCTTTCAAAAAATAATTAGAAAGAAGCTAAGAAATGGCAAAAGAATCAATGAAGGCCCGCGAGGTAAAACGCGCAAGAATGACGGCCAAGTATGCTGATAAACGTAAAGCTTTAAAAGAGGCTAATGATCAGGAAGGCTTACAAAAGCTGCCCCGCAACTCATCGCCAATACGCATGCGTAACCGTTGCAAACTTACTGGCCGCCCACGTGGGTACATACGCCAGTTTGGTATATCGCGTATCACCTTCCGCGAAATGGCTTTAAATGGCCTGATACCGGGGGTAACCAAAGCCAGCTGGTAATAAATTTTTAAACGTAATATAAACGAATTAAGTACAGAAAATGTATACTGATCCGATAGCAGATTATTTAACCCGCGTACGTAACGCCATCATGGCCCGTCACCGCATGGTTGAAATTCCTTCTTCAAACCTGAAGAAAGAAATTACCAAAATCCTTTTTGATAAAGGATACATCTTAAACTACAAGTTTGAGGGTGAAGGTACCGTAAAAGCAAGCATTAAAATAGCTTTGAAGTATGATGCTTTAACCAAGCAGCCAGCCATACAAAACCTGGAACGTATTAGCAAGCCAGGCCTTCGTAAATACAAAGGCTCTACTGAATTGCCACGCGTGTTAAACGGTTTAGGCATTGCCGTCCTTTCTACATCAAAAGGCGTAATGACTGACAAAGAAGCCCGCGCCCAAAAAGTAGGTGGTGAGGTATTATGCTACGTTTATTAATATTTAAAGTAAAGAGATAAAGAAATGTCACGTATAGGTAAATTACCAATAACAGTACCCGCAGGCGTTACGCTAGAAATAGCTAACAACGTGGTAAAGGTAAAAGGTGCTAAAGGCGAATTAAGCCAAGAGTACAACCCAGCCATAACCATTAAATTGGAAGACGGTGTGGTTACCCTTGAACGCGCCAATGACGAAAAACAAAACCGCGCTATGCACGGCTTGTACCGCTCATTAATTAATAACATGATTATAGGCGTATCTAAAGGATACACTATAGAGCAGGAGTTAGTAGGCGTAGGTTACCGCGCGGCTAACACCGGCAACTTGTTAGAGCTTTCATTAGGTTACTCTCACAACGTAACTTTTGACCTGCCTACAGAAATTACAGTGGCTACCAAAACAGAGCGTGGTAAAAACCCAATCATTACCCTAACATCGCACGATAAGCAGTTGATAGGACAGGTTGCGGCCAAAATACGCTCGTTGCGTAAACCTGAGCCTTATAAAGGAAAAGGTATCCGTTTTGTTGGTGAAGTATTAAGAAGAAAAGCTGGTAAATCAGCCGGTAAAAAGTAAGAAAGAATCATGGCAATTACTAAAGAATATCGCAGAAGCCGCATTAAATTGCGTATCCGCAAGGTGGTTAAAGGCACTACAGCCCGCCCACGCCTAGCAGTTTTCCGCAGCAACAAGGCAATATATGCCCAGTTGATTGATGACAGCAAAGGTGTAACATTAGCATCAGCTTCTTCATCAGAACTTGATTCTAAAGGTAACAAGGTTGAACTTGCTGCCGAAGTAGGCAAAGCAATAGCTGCTAAAGCTGCTGCTGCTGGTATAACCACAGCCGTGTTTGACCGCGGTGGTTACTTATACCACGGACGTGTTAAATCATTAGCTGAAGGCGCCCGTACAGGTGGTTTAACCCTATAATAAAAAGAACTATGGCAACTGAAAATATAAAAAGAGTTAAGTCGGCAGACATTGAGTTGAAAGACCGCCTTGTAGCTGTAAACCGTGTTACCAAGGTAACCAAAGGCGGCCGTGCCTTCACTTTCTCAGCCATTGTGGTTGTAGGCAATGAGCATGGCATAGTAGGCCACGGCTTAGGCAAAGCAAAAGAGGTAACCGATGCCATTACAAAAGGCATTGACGATGCAAAGAAAAACCTGATTAAAGTTCCGGTTTTGAAAGGCACTATACCACACGAACAAATTGGAAAATTTGGCGGTGCATTGGTTTTCTTAAAACCGGCATCACATGGTACAGGTGTTATTGCAGGTGGCGCTATGCGTGCCGTTTTGGAGAGTGTTGGTATTACCGACGTACTTGCCAAATCTAAAGGCTCGTCTAACCCTCACAACGTGGTAAAGGCAACTATTGATGCACTTGTGCAACTGCGCGATGCTGCAACTATTGCCCACCAACGCGGTATTAGTGTAGATAAAGTGTTTAACGGTTAATAATACATACAATGGCTAAAGTTAAAGTTAAACAAGTAAAGAGCGGTATTGACCGTCCGGCGCGCCAAAAAGCTACCTTGGTAGCCTTAGGCCTTCGTAAAATGAACCATACGGTTGAACACGAAGCTACCCCGCAAATATTGGGTATGATAAGGAAAGTAGCACACTTAGTAACAGTAGAAAATATTTAAGACTGTAACGATGACAATGAATTTAAGTAATTTAAAACCTGCAGAAGGTTCAACATTTACCAATAAACGCCTGGGCCGCGGACAAGGTTCTGGCGGTGGTGGCACAGCTACCCGCGGACACAAAGGTGCCGGCTCTCGTTCAGGCTTTTCGCGCAAGCGTGGTTTTGAAGGTGGCCAGATGCCATTACAACGCCGTGTGCCTAAGTATGGCTTTAAAAACATCAACCGTGTAGAATATCGTGGTATTAACCTTGATACTTTGCAAAAATTGGCTGATACCAAAGGCTTAACCACAATTAACAGTGAAGCTTTAGTAGCTAACGGTTTAGCATCTAAAAACGACTTGATTAAAATTTTAGGCCGTGGCGAATTTAGCGCCAAGCTTGAGGTAGCTGCACATAGCTTTACCAAAACAGCTAAAGAAGCTATTGAAGGAAAAGGTGGTACCGCTACAATTGTTAAATAATGAAATTTATACAAACCTTACGTAATATTTGGAAGATTGAGGAGCTGCGCCAGCGCATCCTTACTACTTTGGGCATGGTGGTTATTTACCGCCTTGGCTCGTATGTAGTATTGCCTGGGGTTGATACCGACAAGCTTTCCGACTTCTCGTCGCAAAGCCAGGAAGGTATCTTGAGCATTATTGATATGTTCTCAGGCGGCGCTTTCCACAATGCTTCTATTTTTGCCTTGGGTATCATGCCCTACATTACAGCTTCTATCATCGTTCAGCTTTTGGGTATGGCAGTTCCATACTTTCAAAAAATGCAAAAGGAAGGCGAGAGTGGCCGTAAACGCATGAACCAAATTACCCGCTACTTAACAGTTATTGTAACTGCTTTGCAAGCCCCCGGTTATATTGCCGGTGCTAACCAAATATCGCCCGGCGCATTGCCTACCGATGGTTTCTTCTGGGTTTCATCTACCATTATACTTGTAGCAGGCACTATGTTTGTTATGTGGCTTGGCGAAAAAATTACCGACCGTGGCTTAGGCAACGGTATATCATTACTTATTATGATTGGTATTATATCGCGCCTGCCAAACGCTTTAGCAATGGAACTTGCCAGCCGCTTAAATAACGAGGGTGGTGGCTTAGTAGTATTCTTGTTAGAGATGGTAGTGCTATTGTTTATCGTAATTACTGTAATACTATTGGTACAAGGCACCCGCCGCATACCGGTACAGTTTGCCAAAAAAATTGTTGGCAACAAACAATACGGTGGCAACCGCCAGTACATCCCTCTTAAAGTAAACGCAGTAGGCGTAATGCCTATTATATTTGCACAGGCTATTATTTTAATACCTGTATACATTATCGGTTACTCTCAGGTAGAATCGGGCACACTAACAGGTGTTGCAGCAGCAATATCTGACTATACCGGCTTTTGGCACAACTTTATACTAGCGTTCCTTATCCTTGTGTTTACATACTTCTACACCGCTATTATGATTAACCCTAATCAAATGGCTGAGGATATGAAAAAGAACGGTGGTTTTATACCGGGTGTTAAACCGGGTAAAAAAACAGCTGAGTTTATTGATGCGGTTATGTCTCGCATTACTTTACCCGGTGCCTTGTTCCTTGCATTTGTGGCCATATTGCCATCATTTGCTCAAATGGCCGGTATTAAAAGCCAATTTGCCCAGTTTTATGGCGGAACATCACTATTGATTTTAGTAGGCGTAGTGTTAGACACACTACAACAAATAGAAAGTTACCTGCTTATGCGTCACTACGACGGGTTAATGAAGTCTGGCCGAATTAAAGGCCGTACTACAAACAACCAGTCGCCGGTAAGCATGGCAGGCTAGTATATACCTTATCGCTGGATGATAATTTATAAAACAGCCGAAGAGGTAGAATTAATTAGAGAAAGTTCTTTACTTATTGGTAAAACCTTAGCTGTCTTAGCTCCCTTGATTAAGCCCGGCGCCC
>JANOCJ010000114.1:0-16431 GCA_031412115.1 Flavobacteriales bacterium | reverse complement strand
ACGTTGCAGTTTTGGTATATCTCTACCAACGATGTTCCTTTATGGTCGTGCGCACGCTTCAAAACAGTACGCAAATGCACCGGGTCGCGATCCATAGTGCGGGCTACAAAGGTAGAGTCGGCGCCAAGGCACAACGCAGCCGGGTTAAACGGATGGTCGATAGAGCCCATAGGGGTTGATTTTGTTACCTTTCCCTGCTCCGACGTGGGCGAATATTGCCCTTTGGTCAAGCCATAAATCTCGTTGTTAAACAACAAAATATTTACGTCTAAGTTCCTGCGTAGCAAGTGTATAAGGTGGTTGCCACCAATCGACATAGAGTCGCCATCACCCGTAATAATCCATACACTTAGCTCGGGCCTAGTAACTTTTAAGCCACTGGCAACAGCCGTTGCACGCCCGTGTATACTGTGCATACCGTAGGTTTCCATGTAATAAGGAAAACGCGACGAGCAACCAATACCCGAAATAAATACTATTTCTTCGCGCTTTAACCCAAGGGTTGGCAGCACGGTTTGGACTTGTTTTAATATAGAATAATCGCCGCAACCGGGGCACCAACGTACATCCTGATCGGTTTCAAAACTCTTGGCGGTTAAGGCTTCTGTTACTACTTCTTCCATTATATTAAGAAATAAACTCTTTTTTAATCCTGTCTTTTAATTCACCAATACTAAAGGGGCTGCCTTGTACTTTGTTGTAGCCAATGGCCGGAACAAGGTACTTATCGCGCAATAGGCTAACCAGTTGCCCACGGTTAATTTCGGGCACTATAACGGTATCAAAACCCTTTAATAATTCACCCAAATTTTTAGGGAATGGGTTTAAATATTTGATGTGAATATGCGATACATCAAGGCCTTCTTCCCTACTCTCTTTTACCGCAGCCTTTATAGAACCGTATGTTCCGCCCCAACCTACCATAGCTACTTTGCCGGTAGTGTTACCATTATCAACCATTTGCAGCGGAATATAATCAGCAATTTTTTCAATTTTTTCAGCACGCAAACGCACCATCAATTCGTGGTTTTCCGGGTCGTATGATATGTTGCCCGTTTCGTTCTCTTTCTCCAATCCTCCTAAGCGGTGCTCTAAGCCTTTAACACCCGGTACGCCCCATTTACGGGCCAGTTTCTCATTACGTTTATAGGGCAAATATTTACCGTCTACCTTATCCTCAGCCGTGGCAAATACAGGTGTAATTTCCGGCAAAGCCTCTGCTTTAGGGAACTTCCAAGGCTCGGTGCCGTTGGCTATGTAGCCGTCAGATAGCATAAAAACCGGTGTCATATGCTCAACCGCTATGCGGCAGGCCTCAAAGGTGGTATCAAAACAATCGGTTGGCGAATAGGCTGCTATCACTGCAACAGGCGCTTCGCCGTTGCGGCCATACATAGCCTGAAACAAGTCGGCTTGCTCTGTTTTGGTAGGTAAGCCCGTTGACGGGCCACCGCGCTGTACGTTGATAATTACCAAGGGCAATTCCAACATCAGGGCTAAGCCAATAGCCTCGCCTTTTAGCGCAATACCGGGGCCTGACGAGGCTGTTACGCCCAGCGAACCGCCAAACGATGCGCCAATAGCGGCACATATTCCGGCTATCTCATCTTCTGCTTGAAAGGTGCGGATACCAAAGTTTTTGTACTTTGATAACTCATGCAAAATATCAGATGCCGGGGTGATGGGGTATGTACCATAAAACAACGGCAAACCCGATTTTTTTGCTGCTGCCACCAACCCCAAAGCCACGGCTTGGTTGCCATGAATGCTGCGGTAAATACCCGGTTCAATATGGGCGGGCTTTACTGTGTAACGGGTAGCAAACTCCTCGCTGGTATCGCCAAAATGATAACCGGCTTGCAGGGTTTTTATGTTCGCCTCAACAACATCAGGCTTTTTGGCAAATTTTTGTTTAATAAAATCAATGGTAATTTCCAGTGGGCGGTTGTACAACCAGTACAAAAAGCCCAGCACAAACATGTTCTTGGTACGGTCAATATCCTTCGTGCCAAGGCCCGAACCTTCAAGGGTGTTGCGGGTCATTTTCGTTACGTCAAGCTTTACAACCTTGTAGTGGTTCAACGAGCCGTCTTCCAAGGGGTTTACACCATCGGGGTACTTAGAAAGGCGCAAATTCTTCGCATCAAAACCATCGGTGTTGGCAATGATTATGCCGCCCATTTTAAGGGTTTTAATGTTGGCCTTTAGTGCCGCAGCGTTCATTACCACCAATACGTCGCACATGTCGCCGGGGGTGAAAATCTCTATGCTGCCAAAATTTAACTGAAAGCCCGAAACGCCTGCCAGTGTGCCTTGCGGGGCGCGTATCTCGGCCGGAAAGTTTGGAAAAGTACTTATATCGTTACCATAAAGCGCCGCGGTATCGGTAAACTGGCTGCCGGTAAGCTGCATCCCATCGCCCGAATCGCCCGCAAACAGTATGGTTACCTGCGTGCTTACTTCTTCTATTGTGTTAGACATTATATAAATTTGACTAGTAATACAATCAACTTGTAAAATTGTGTAAATATACAGCGATTTTTCCCTCAAAAAGTAGAAAATATCAACCCTTTGTAGCCATAGTTATGAGTTTGTTATGGGGTGGGCGTTTGGCGCTTGCAGCGCCACCGCGCTATCCGCTTGTAGTGCCGGCTACGTCGGCAGCTGCCGCTTCCATCACTAACGCGGCTGTCGCATTAGTATTGTTTTAGCTATTGTTAAATTCCTGCTGAAAAATCGCCATAGCCCTACCTTAAAACCCACAATTATTTTTACAACTTTACCGTATGAAACGCATTGTACTAATAGCACTTATAGCATTTGCCGCTACCGCGCAGGCCCAAATTATAACCGCTACCGATTTGCTTGTATTTGCTGCCAGCACCGAGAAGGCCCAAAAAGACAGCCTGCTAAAACGCGGCTACACCGTTGACCCTACATCGGGCAAAGAACTGAAGTACAAAGCCGGGATGTATGGTGATGAGCAGGTTATGACACAACCGTTGCGCTTTTTTGAAGTGTTGACAGACAAATGCTCGCAAAACATACTGACGTTTGACGATGGTGGGGTTATTTTTTATACCCCCGATTTGGCGCGCTACCAGCAACTAGCAAAGCAATTTTATGCCTTGGGCTTTGAAGAACCCGGCACCCCGCCCCAACAAACACCTGCCGGAGAACATGTACCTATGAACAGCATTAGTGTGCTGCATCCCTCTATTGGCGTTACTATTACTTTTCAAACACTGAGCAATATTTGCAGCAAGCCGGTATTGTTTTATGTTATTACGGTAAAGGGAAAAAAGTAATTGTTGTTTCAAAAACAATCCCTCCCCTTTTTGCTTTGCAAAAAGGTACTCCCTTTGTAAGGGAGAGTTTTGCTCTTCTATTTTTCTCTCCCCTCTCCTCTCCTCTCTCCTGTCTCCCCTCTCCTCTAAATATTAAACCCTTTGCACCTGCCCTAGTCTACCCTGCTTAACATTTAGTTAACATTGCTATATTGCAGCCTATAAAACGTAAGCATTGAGAAACATTATATACGCGGCCTTTATACCATTGGTATTTGCGGCTTGTACTAAAGACAGGGACTTTCCGGATATTGTAGTGCCTAAAGATATTGCCGCAGGCGATGTGGTGATTAATGAATACGCCGCCAGCGGGTCGACTTTTAGCGATGAGTTTGGCAACACCAGCGACTGGGTAGAGCTATTTAACACCACCAGCGATACTATCTTCATTACCCAAAACCGTTGGTATATAAGCGATGATGCGGCTAACGTTTACAAATACGCTTTTCCTAAAGATACTTTTATAACGCCCAACGGCTTTTTTGTGCTGTTTGCCGATGGCCTTGACACCAGCGCCACCTATATACATACTAGCTTTAGCCTAAGCGCAACGGGCGAGGATTTGGTGCTGAGTGCATTAAACTCGCAAAACCAAACGGTGGAGTTGGACAGCCGTACATTTGGCCCGCAGGTAAGCGGTAAAAGTGAAGGCCGTAGCCCCGACGGAAGCCTTGACTGGGGCACGTTTGATACCCCAACGCCCGGCACATCTAACCAATAATTTTAGGAAAATACAGATGAAGAAATTACTGATACTACTTTTTATATTGCCACTATTTTCCCAAGCCCAGTTTGTGCTGACAGACGGTAAAAAAACGCTCGAAATATCGGGTGTGGTATATACTTTTTACAACTACCGCTTTTTGCAAAGCGGAGATGATAATAAAGACAAAAACCTTTTCCGCTTGCGCGATGCACGGATTAAGTTTGTGGGCGATTTAAAAAAGAAAATAGCCTTTAACCTCGACATCAATTTTGCGGGTTTACCATCATTAAACACTGATGAATCAGCCACCTTTAACCCCTTTTTAAATGATGCCAATATTACGTGGACTAGTCCCGGTAAAATTGATTTTTGCATAGGCTACCAAGGCATAGAATATAGCCGCAGCAGTATGGCATCAATCTTTACATCGCCCTTTATGGAACGCCCGCAGTTTACCAAAGGCGACTATTTTAACCGCCGTGATTTGGGGGTTAGCATTGACAAGAAATTTTGGGAGAAACGCATCCGTTTAAATCTAGGTGTATTTAATGGGTTGGGCTCGCCCGTGCCGGATAACGACCGCTCGGGAAACCTTTTATACTCAGGCCGTATCGATTTTTCGTACCCTGCTAAAGTTGACTTTGACGAGGCTGATTTAAACAAGCTGGATAAGCCCAATTTTGCCTTTGGCCTAAACGGTATGTATAGCAATAAGCAACAGGCAACTAATCCTGAATACCCCATAGATGTTAACGGAAAGCGCTATGTATACGGGGCCGATTTTCAGTTTATGTGGAAAGGCTTTTCGTTTCAGGCAGAATTGAACCAACTGCGCGGCACCCCTAACGATACTGCCGATGTTTGGCTGTATGGGCAAAATACTAATTACTTCCGCACAGGCGCATGGACCCTATCGGGCAGCTACTATGCCAAAAAGCTAAACAGCCTGTTTGGGGTGCGGTATGATGATGTTAACTTTAGCGACATTGTGCGTGGCGACGACCGCCGCCAGCTATCAGTAGCGTATACCTATATGTTAAATGATTTTAAAACTTGTTTCCGTATACAATACTGGCACCGCTTTGAGCAAAGCCTTACAGGCGAGCCTTGGAACGATGACCAGTTGCGCATTGGCGTGCAGGTAATGATTAAGTAGTGGCGAGTGGTTAGTAGCGAGTGCCGAGTTCTTACTAAAATTAAAAAGCTACTACCAACCGGGAACTGAGAACCGGCAACTGAGTATAAATCAATACCCATTTTTAATATCTTTTTAACCTACATAATATACTTATGCCCGACCTTTGTTCCCTCTTAAATGTATAATATGAAAAAGATAATTTACACGGCCTTATTTGCTTTAAGCGCTATTATTGTTAATGCACAGGCCCCTGCCATAATATTTTTGCACGCCGATGCGTTTGTTGACACGTATGAGTTTATGACCCTGCGCCGGTCTAACCTAACTACCATGCACACTACCGATGCCGGTATATGCACTAACGGAACCTTTCGTACCAACGAAAGCTTTGTGCAGGATTATAATAACCCCGGCTTAGCCGACGTGCCTGCCGGTACAATTATCAGGGTTCGTTATGATGGAACCGGTACCGCCAACTATACTGTTGCCAATGGCAGCGCCCAGCTTATTGCAAATACCAACCAATTAAACCAAGCTAATGCAGCCCCTCCGGGCGAACAGGTAATTGCTTTTACCGGCAACCAGGCCGGTGGTGTAGGTTGCACAGGCACAGGCACTAATACATATATATCGGGTATTAACTGGGGCAACAACGGTTGGACCAGCGGCGCTATAGATGCTGCATCCTCAAAAGCCCCCGGCTCAACCTCAGACATTGCCATACCGGGCACTACCAGCAAAGTAAGTTATACCGGTACTATTATTGGCGATGAGGCGGCTCTAATTTCAAACATTATAACCCCCACCAACTGGACAGGTGTTACCAATGGCGATGGTGTTTTCTCATTAAAAAACATCTTATTTAACGAGCCGAATTACCTAAATGGTGCAGCTGTTGAAACCCCTGCACAAAACTCAGTAACGTTAGATTTATCGGGCCTTAGTTTTACCGGCGCTACTACCGATACCCGCTATATGGTTATTATTAGTAACACTATTGCCCCAACACTTCCGGTTGATCGTTATACCTGCTACACAGGCATTGCGCCTACGGTTATAGGGTCACCATCGGTAGTAACCGGTGTTACAGGCCAAACTGCTGCCGATTTTTGCGGTACTATAGCACAAGGCACAGGTCAAGTAATATATTTTGATTATACGCTTCCGGCATCCTTAACTATTACCGGCTTAGCTACAAACGCTACTTATCAGTATGCAGTTGTTGCCTGCAATGGCAATGGTTACACAGCTAACTTTAGCTCTGCAGCCTATACCGACCAGTTTGTTACCGGCATACCGGCCAACACTATGGTTGAGTTTACATCTACCAGCAGCACGGTGAATGAAAATGTTGGCGCAATTACGCTACCACTTACAATAACCAACCCCAGCTCAACAGTAGGTGTTTCAATTAATATTGCCATAACCGGTGGCACAGGTACAGCGGCTGATCTTACCAGCTATAATACGCAAATAGTAATACCGGCAGGCGCAACAAGCGCAACTGTTGCAGTAACCGTTAATGATGATATTTTGGTAGAAGGCACCGAAACGATTATTTTCTCTTTACAGAACGTTACCGGCGGCCAGGGCACACCAACTATTGGCGCCAACCCTTACACCTTAACTATTACTGATAATGATGCTGTATTACCAAATACGGAGGTAAACTTTACAACTGTACCCACCAATGTAATTGAAGATGTAGGCCAGGTAGGTGTGGTATTAACTATACTAAACTCCAGCCCAAGTGCAGCTACAACGGTTGATGTGGTTATAACAGGAGGAAGCGGCAGCGCGGCCGATATTAATAACTACACTACACAAACTATAACCTTCCCAGCGGGGTCGGGCAGTTTGCAGCCTATGAGCATACTTGTTACTGACGATGCTATTTTTGAAAATGCCGAAACCATAAGCTTTGCCATACGTAACATTACCGGAGGCCAGGGTACTGCAACCATTGGCGCCGACAGTACTTTTACATTAACTATTATTGATAACGATATACCGGCATTGGTAATTAATGAAATTAACTATAACCCATCAGAAAGCGGCGGAAGCCCCGATGCTGCTTATGAGTTTATTGAAATATACAATGCCGAACCTATTACGGTAGATTTAGAAGGCTACACCTTTAGCCAGGGCGTTGTATACACTTTCCCTGCCAACACTACTATTGATCCAAGCGAATATATTATTGTGGCCGTAAACTCAGCCAGCTATAGCGGACAGGGTTATGATGTGTACCAATGGACCAGCGGCGAATTGGACAACAGCGGCGAAACCATTGAGATAAAAACCGCAGGCAATTTGGTAGTTGATTTTGTAACTTATGACGAAGTAGCCCCATGGCCCATACAGCCAAATAACACAGGCCCATCATTACAGCTAATTGCTACTAACTTAGATAATACACTACCCCAAAATTGGTACGGCGGCGGACCTAAAAATGGCACACCGGGCAATGTAAATTCGCCGGTAGGTATTGAAGAAAATGCTTTGCAAAACAGCATTAAAATACATGCAGCAGGCACATCTGTATATGTAAATACTGAAAAGCAATTCGCAGGCAATTACACCCTTAATTTAACTGATGTTACCGGCCGTACCGTTGGCACTTACAACAATCTTAACGGTAATAAAATGATAGACGCGAACAACCTACCAAGCGGGCTATATTTTATACAATGCACCAGCAACGGGCATACTTTTGTTCAAAAGGTGCATATCGGTTATTAGTTAAACCATACCACTTATTGCTTAAAAAAAGGCGGTTATTAACATAACCGCCTTTTTTGTTAAAAAAAAACTGTTAATAAAGTGGTTATTTATTAAGGCTTTAAACACACTTAACATCTAAGTTAAATTCAGATGGCACTTTTGCTGTAAATTTATTACCTCCTCTCAGGTAACCATCTAATTACAATTTAAATGCCTATGAAACTTAGAAGTTTACTTTTAGCGGTATTTGCTATTGCAACCACTATTAATGCTAATGCCCAAGCGTTGCTAACGCAAGACTTTAGCTCTTCAACTACAGTATCAACCTACGTAGCGGCCACACCTACCAACGGGCAGTGGAATGCTATTAGCACCAGCGGGGCAGGCACAGTAATAACAATAGATGCTACCGGTAGCAATAAGTTGCGTTTTGCGCGTACAGGCAATGCGGGGGCTTTCTCTCGCACTACCGATTTTTCGCCAACGCCGGGGGCCATTAAATATGTATTTGATTTAAATGTACCTACCAGCGGTGGCGCACAAACTACGGCTGCCACATTTCAAGTAGGTTCTGGTTATGGTACAGCCAATAGCACAGAAAGCAATGCTAACACCCACTCTCGCTTTGGGGTAAACTTTACAGGCACCAGTGGCACTTGGACATTGCGCGAATTGGGCGCCGGTACCAACTCGGCCAGCCAAACAGGCAGCAAAACCATTACCTGGGTTATAAACAACAGCGGTGCATCTATAACCTATGTTGCACCCGATGCAAGCAACGAAACAGTAGCCAATGATACGTGGGATTTATGGATAGGCACTACCCGTATTTTTAATGATATTGCCGCAACAACAACTACGCAAACCCTTACCGATATTAAGTTTGCTTTCTCAGGCGGCACGGGTACTATTGATATGGATAACTTTAACATTACCGAGTTATTACCATCAACCATTACAGTAGCCCCTACTTCGCTATCAGCATTTAGTACCACACAAGGCACGCCTTCGGCAGAACAAAGCTATAACCTATCGGGCAGTAGCTTAACCCCCGCCAGCGGCAACCTTGCGGTAGCAGCGTTAAGCGGCTATGAATACTCATTAACTTCAGGCGGAACATTTACCTCTACACTTTCTGTTCCCTATACTGGCAGTGCACTAGCGGCTACCCCCATATATGTTAGGCTGAGCGGCGCAAGCGCCGGCACATTTAATGGCAACATTGCCAATAGCGGCGGCGGAGCAACCACCAAAAACGTAGCCGTAACAGGCACAGTTGCTTCACTTACTCCAGATATAATTGTAAGCCCAACATCGTTAAGCGGGTTTGCAACTACGCAAGGCACACCATCGGCTTTTCAATCATACAGCCTATCGGGCAGCGCACTTTCTCCCGCAAGCGGCAACCTAACTGTAAACGCACTTGCAGGCTATGAATACTGCTTAACATCAGGCGGAACGTATACATCAACCTTAACTGTTCCTTACACAGGCGGCGCATTAGCAGCTACCACTATTTATGTTAGATTAACAGGTGCATCAACCGGAACATTTAACGGTAACATTAGCAACAGCGGCGGCGGCGCTACTGCCGAAGATGTGGCTGTGACAGGTTCGGTTGTTCCCCCTCCGGCCATAGTAGTAAGCCCAACATCGTTAAGCGGTTTTGCTACAACACAAGGTACACCATCGGCTTTCCAATCGTACAACCTATCGGGCAGCAACTTAACCCCAGCCAGCGGCAACTTAAGCATTGCTGCGCTTACCGGCTACCAATACAGCCTAACATCAGGCGGAACATATACTTCAACATTAACAGTTCCTTATACAAGCGGCACCTTAGCATCAACCCCCATTTATGTTAGGTTAACAGGCGCTTCAGCAGGTACATTTAACGGCAACATTGCCAATAGCGGCGGCGGTGCAACAGCACAAAACGTAGCCGTAACAGGTGCAGTAACCCCGGCCCCGGCCATTGTAGTTTCGCCAACCAGTTTATCGGGCTTTTTAACCGCGCAAGGCACGCCTTCGGCAGAACAAAGCTATGACTTGAGTGGCAGCAACCTGAGCCCAGCCAGCGGCAACCTTAGCGTAGCTGCTTTAAGCGGGTATGAATACTCTCTTACATCGGGTGGAACATTTACAGCTACCTTAACCGTGCCTTATACCGGCGGCACATTAGCTGCAACTGCAATTTATGTACGATTGACAGGCACAACAGGCGGTACATTTAATGGTAATATTGCCAACAGCGGCGGCGGCGCAACAGCCCAAAACGTAGCTGTAACAGGTGCGGTGGTTAGTCCACCGGCGGTGGTTATTAATAAGGTGTTAAATGCCGCCACCGATGAGATTGAGCTACTTGTTATTGCTAACAATGCTGACTTGCGCGGATTGATTTTTAAAGACTATTCAAGCAACGGAAATAACGATGGCGGTGGTGTATTCACCCTAACAAATAATGCCGCTTGGAACAACATTCCGGCAGGAACGTTGATACGTATTACAGGCTTAAGCACAGCGCCTGACGTTAACCCCGTAGGCGATTTTAGCATGACGGTAGGCCGCGCAAATACTACCTATTTTACCAACAATATTGGTGCTTTTGATATTGCACAAAATGATATTGTAATGCTGAAAGCTGCGGGTTCATCAACCACCGGCAGCACAGGCGCCATACATACTTTAGCCTTAGGCAGCGCATATAATATTACCAACTTTACCGGTGCACCGGGTTATAAATTGAACACAGCCAACGCATCGCCGGCTACAAACCAATATGCCATTGCCGATAACTCAACATCAACCCTAAATGATTATAACGGTAATGATGCGTCTATATCATCAACCCAAACATTTTTAGAGGCCAACAACACTACCAACGCCATATATATATGTACTCTGCGCGGGCCATATACTGCGCCTACAGCAAGTGCTACCGGCTTAAATTTTACATCGGTTACAGCATCAAGCATAACGGTAAACTGGACCAACCCCGTATCGGGCGGAGGCACCAACCGCATTGTGGTTGCCCGCTTGGCATCAACCGCAGCATTAGCCCCAACTACCGGTGTTGACTATAACACATCAACTAACTTCTCTACCCCTGCAGGAACTAACGGTACCACCGGCACAGGCAACGTTGTAGTTTACGACGGCATTGGCACATCGGTAGCAATTACCAACCTGGCAGGCGCTACCAACTATACTTTTGATATTTACGAATACAACGGCACGGCATTTTGCGCTACCTACCGCGTAACGCCGGCATCGGCATCACAGTTTACATCGGGTGGCAGCACCACGGTTAATTTTGTATCTACCAACCAAACCGTTAGCGAAAACGTAGGCACAGTAACCCTTACTGTAGGCATAAGCAACCCAAGCCCAACTGTAGCTACAACAGTGCAAGTGGCACTAACAGCAGGCAGCGCTACCGATTTTAATAACTACACTACACAAACAGTTACCTTCCCGGCAAATAGTACTGCCAACCAATCGGTAACGCTTACGGTAACTAACGATAACAACAGCGAGTGCAACGAATCGACCGTATTTACACTGCAAAATGTATTGGGCGGCCAAGGCACAGCTACTATAACGGGCACAACAGCCAATACTATTTTGGTTAATGATGACGACATACCCGCAATTGTAATTAATGAAATTCACTACAACCCCAACGATGGCGGAGGCTTTACTGATGCCACTTATGAGTTTATTGAGCTTTACAACAACGGCCTAACTACAGTAGATTTAGGCGGTTTCCAAATCCCTAACATCCCTTATACTTTTCCTGCAGGGGCAACCATTGCAGCAGGTCAATACCTTGTTGTAACAGCCAACACGGCTACCTACACGGGCAACGGCTACCCGGTATATGGATGGAGCGGCGGCGCTCAGTTGGTTAATAGTGGCGAACAGGTAAGCCTTATTTCATGTGCCGGTTTATTGGTTGATGATTTAACGTTTGGCACTTCATCGCCTTGGGTAAATGGCCCTAATGGCAACGGTCCTTCGCTTGAATTGTCTTCTGTTTCATTAGACAATAGTTTAGCTACCAGTTGGCAATCGTCGTGCGCTGTAAACGGTTCGCCGGGGCAAGCCAATGTAGCTGTGTGTAACGACCTTTATTCGCAAGGTTCGGGTAACGCCCTTACCGACCCTATTTGGGCTTTTACTACAAATGGCGTTGGGCAAACCATTACCGCCTTGGGCGGTTTTGCTACCAACCGCAATGTGTTCATTCAACAAGGGCATACCGTACAACTTACCGGCGGTATTGATGTAAATAACCTGAACATAGCTGGCAACGCACGCCTATACCGCAACAGCAATATAGCAGGCAACATGGCTTACGTTAGCATTTACGGCAGCTTAGTTACTATAGAAGGCACACTGGGTAACCCTACCCCTACCTTTGACGCCATAGGCCTTGAGTTTGAAGGCACCAACATAAGTGTAATAGGGTTAGGCACTATTAACGCAGGCCGTTTTAGAAAGAATTATTCATCTAACCTAATTACCAATGTTACCTGCGGTGTAAATGCTAACCTACTTTACCCCGGCACAGCCCTTTACAATACAGCTACCGGCGGCACACAGTTTAACTTTATCCTTACCCCAACCAAAATAATAAACGTAACAGGCGCAGGCGCTCGTGTTGCTATTGATGGCACTAACGGCTTAGGATCGGGTAATATTGGCGGCACATTTACCATAAACGGAACGCTAAATGTAGCAGGCAAAGTATTGGTAAAAAATAACAACGGCCCGGGTTTTCCTGTTGCTTTTGTTGTAGGTACAACCGGTACTATTAATGCAGATAGTGTTGATGTTGACCTAACAAGCTTTGCAGGCAGCGCGTTAACATTCCAATCTTCAACTGCAAGGTTGGAGGTAAACACCGCATTAACCCTTGTTACCGGCACGTTAGCATCAAACAACAATATTTTAATGAAATCGGTAGCGGGCCGTACTGCGTATATAAACAACTTTACCACAGGCAACAGCGGCACTATTAGCGGCACCATTACCCAACAGCTATACAACTCCGCTACCGGTATTGGTTTCCATTACCTAAGTATGCCAATAAACAACCCACCTATTACCGAAATATCGGAAGTAAACCTTACCGGCCCCGATGGTGGCCAACTTATCCCTATATCATCTTGCAGCTCTGCGCAGCTATCGGGCACATCGCCCTACGGCAACGTAATGGAGTGGCACGAAGATGGGCCTTTTAACATACCCGGATGCCGCCAAAGTGGTTGGTATGTGCGCTCGGCAGGCAACCTGCAAAATGTACGTGGCTATTTAACCCGCATGGTAGCCAACCAAACCATTAGCGTAACAGGCAACCCTAACCTTACCGACCAAACATACGCATCTAACCTTGCTAATACCAACTCAACCGGAGACGGCTGGCATTTAATGGGCAACCCGTTCCCATCGCCTATACAGTGGACAGGCGTAGCAGGCTTTGGCGATATGAACTTGTTTTCAACCTCGGGCGTGTATACCGGAACCTATTCGGCTTTTGCCCCGGTACAAAATAAAATTATAGGCACTATGCAAGGCTTTTTTGTGCGTCGTTTAGCACCTTCTGCTTTGCCATTTACTTTACTAAACAGCGCCCGCCGTACAATAGCTAACATTAGCTACCAATCGCCAAATAGCTGGTATAGCCATTTGTTGGAAATTGACATTACCGGCAACGGCTTTGCCGACCATAGCACACTGTATTTTAACAACGATGCTACAGCTGATTATGAGGCATACTACGATGCCCGCAAAATGGAAGGCCGCGCCGACCAGCCCGTTATATATACCCACCTGCCCAACGGCACCGACCAACTGGGCGTAAATGGCCTAGGCAGGTTAGATGAAACTTACATTGTGCCGATGGTAATGAAACCCGGCCAAAATGGCGAGTTTACCTTAAATTTTGCAGAGGTAGCTACCTTCCCAAGCTCGGCAATGGTGTATTTAGAAGATTTGCAAACCGGCACATTAACCGACCTAAGGGCCAACGCTACCTACACTTTTACATCAGATGTTAATGATAACCCTGAGCGTTTCCGCATACGTTTTGAGCCGCCTGTTAAAGCTAACATTACCGATCAGGTGTGCGATGCCAATGGCGCTATTGAACTGGCACAAACCGGCACTACCACATGGAGCAGCTACACCGTTGTTGACCATAACAACGTAACCTATGCCACAGGCAATAACTTTAACGGAACGGTTACCATAGACAACCTACCGGCACAGGAATATATTGTAACCCTAACCCACCCTACCGGCTATGTAGCCGAAGAATATATTACCATAAATGGTGTAAACCCTGTTACTGTTAACGTTGATGCTACTGCAACCAATGTTCAGCCTAATGAGGTGGTTACTTTTACCGCTACAGCAACTAACGCTAATAATTACAACTGGAACTTTGGCGACGGCACAACGCTAGAAAATGCTACCGAAACAGTTAGCCACACTTTTGCCAATGCCGGAATTTACAATGTAACAGTTAACGCTTTAGGCGATAATTGCAACGCTACCGCAATAGAAACAGTAAGTGTTGGCGCAACCGGGCTAAACAATACAGATGCGGCTAACGTTAACGTATACGGCTTTGGAAACCACATGGTAGTTGAGTTTGCTAATTGGGGCGCAGAAAGCGCTACCATAAAGCTTTACAACATGTTGGGCCAGCAGGTTGGTAATTATACGGGCATTAATACACTAACAGGCCGTACCGAAATTATTTTGCAAAATGTAAAACCCGGCTATTACTTGGTAGTTGCGGAAAGCAGTGATAGAGTGGTAACTAAAAAATTGTTTTTAACCAATAATCAATAAAAAATATTAATACGGGGCTTGTATTGAAAGTTTTTTTGTTAACTTTGCGAGACCGGTTGTTGAAATTTATTCAATTAAAACAGGAGACTATGAAGAAAATGTTTACAAATACTAAAGCGTTAATCGCACTTGTGGCTGGTTTAGTTGGCCCACAAGTTATTAACCTATCTATGTGCCAGCCACCTGACCCTCCACCACCACCAGAGGGCTTACCATTAACGGGCGCAAGCATCGCTATTCTAATACTATCATGTGTTGGATACGGCGCTTACACCATTTACAAGAAAAACCACAAAAGCAAAAAAGCTACAACGGTAGCTTAATCGCTTTTTAACTTATAAAAAAGCCCCTGACATCCGTAAAGGAATTGTCAGGGGTTTTTCTGTTTTTAATAGTTGCTCTATTTATTTTAATGCTAACTAGTTCATTTTCAACTTAGGACAGTTACATTCAGCTTTAGCAGCAGCCTCCTTTTTATCAATGCTGTGTATTGTGGTAATGTTTCGGTAAGTATTAGTCTCGGTATAAATTCGTACCACTATACCGCTAAGCGTTTTGCCATCAAAAGCATAAATAGGACGCGGTTTATGGCGGGGTTGGCTTTCCGATAGTATTACCTCGCCATTATCAATTACGGCGCTAATATCTTCCACCTTCATACCGTAGCATGTAAGCATGCATTGCGTGCGGGCCGACAGTTCCATCGGTGTTTCTTTTACCTGCTCTTTAATACGGTCTTTAGGCAGCCAAGCCGGAAATTTATTCCCCCTGATAAGTACGGCATACACAAACACACAACCCAACAGGGTTCCAACAATAAAAAACGATAATCGGCGACGGCTCATATAATTATAACTCTGTTTTAATTTTACCGCGAAGGTACAGCACACGTGCAAACGAAACCCACTCATACAACACACTGGCCCCAATTAATGCTATAAAAAATAAATACCCACACAGCAGCAACCATCCGGCAAAGGGTATATGTATAGTAGGCAGGTAAATAATGCCCCATATAATTAGCCCAACAGGCAACAAGGTGCGGATAAAAAGGTATATCAGCTCACCACCCAAATTCCCGCAATTAGGGGCAGGTAGGTAGCCCAGCACCTTTTCAAACAACAGGGTAAGCCATTTTACCATTTTTATATATAGCCACATAAGCGGCACAAATACCACGCCTGCAAAAGCAAACAGCGGCAACGATATAGCTGCCAATACTATAGCCGATGCTGCTATGAGTATAAAAAGAAACAACCGGGCTATGGCAGGGCCTAAGCCCTCTTTATGGGGTTGTATATACTCATTTACCTTACGGTAGCTTTGGCCAAAAAAGGCAGGCACGCCCAACCAATCCCATTTAGAAAGGAGGTAGAAAAGCGAGAATATATTTTGTGCCTCTTTAAAAACGGGGGTATTAAAAAGGGGTATATCATTAGTATAGGCGGGGTCTTCGGCATGGCGGTTGCGGCGCAGTATATCATCATCTACCGCAGGTTTATAATTATTAAGGCTGGTTATATCAACAGTACTAAGTAAATCATACGCCGCTTTGGCCTGTATAAAACGATGGCCTGCTTCTATTTGCTGTTCATATAGCCTAAAATTATCGGGGTGCCAAAGCTTGGCCTGCTCGCGGTAGGCTTTTTTAATTG
>JANOCJ010000113.1:0-7914 GCA_031412115.1 Flavobacteriales bacterium | reverse complement strand
TATTTAGCAAATCATCCACTCGTTAAACTTCAGTTCATAGGCATCAATAGCCCCCGTTTTATAGTCAATAATGCGCAAGCGGTTGCCCGATTCTTCAATACGGTCAGCATTGCCGCGTATGTTTACGGTGTGGTTATTTATCGCGATGGGGGCAAGTAACGGTATTTCTAATCCCGTAACAGTTATAGGCAAACCTTTGCCTGTTTCGCTCACCACAAAGTCTTTTTGAAAGCGCAGAAAATTATCTACAAACTTTTTAGATACACGGTATATCAGCAGATTTTTGCCGTAGAGGTAATTATCGCGCCCAAATTCAGTTTCAAAAATGCCTTCCATCAACGTTGGTGCGCGCAGTTGCATGGTTTCTACATGCTCGGCTTTTAGTTCTGTGCCTATAAAAGGTTTAAAAAGTTCTTCCAGCGTTTTATGCACCATATTGCCCAACGTGTCAGCCTCCATAGTTTCCTGCACCACTTCGCTTTCTTTCAATCCCGCTATGTAGCGAAAGTAAAATTGCAAAGGGCAGGTTAAAAACATGGTTAAGGCCGATGGAGAGAAACCCTTTATTCCTTGTTCCAACAACTTGGCAATTACCGCCTCCGATTTTTGAATGGTGATTACATTCTCAACCGCCGCAGCCATGGGTATATCCAATAGCTTCTCAGTTATTTTTGGGCCTTTAAGCTCATTTACTATTTGGGTGATGAAGCGGCTGCGCTCTTTGCTGCCAATGCCACCGTCAGATTGCGTAGTATACAGCAGCCATACTTTTTTAGCACGCTGCAACAGGCGGTAAAAATGGTAAGCAAAAATGGCATCTTTATCGGTATAGGTTGGCAATTCAAAATTGCGCTTTACATCAGCCGGAATAAATGAATGCCCTGCTTTGCCCTGCGGCAACACCCCTTCGTTTACCGATAGCATCACTACGTTATCAAAATCTAACGTACGTGTTTCCAGCATACCCATTATTTGCAGGCCGTTTAATGGCTCGCCGTAAAAGGGTAGGGTAGAGGTGGAGATGAGTTGGTTAAATAGCAAACGTAGCGTTTGCAAATCGCCCACCGGCGACTGGTTGCTGATTAACCCCTGCAATTTTTGCAGGTACTTATGGTAGGTAAAAAGGTATTCCAGTTTAAGGCCCGATGCCGGAGTCGAATCATCTTCGGCTGCTATCTTATCTTTCAGCAGTGTTACAATACCATCTAAGTAAATGGCAAATTGCAAGGGCAGGTTTTCGCCCTCTTCTTTTTTGCGGAAAAGTAGTTTTTCAACCAGTCCTTCGCCCAACAGTTCTCCCAACAATTTTTTATTTAAAAAGACATAGTTGTGCGATGAAATCTCATACTGAATGGTTGTTGCCTCAGGCTTGCCGCCCGATAGCAATACGAACAATGGGTGGCCTGTAAGTGTAATTACATCTTTAAAATAATAGCGTTGCTCACTGCGCCCTTCTGAGAATTTTAGGCTATTTATAGTAAGCGAAAAAACAGCGTCAATAAAGGAGGCTACGGGCGTATACTTTAGCGGGTAACCCATAGTAACGTTAATGGTTTGCACAGCAGGTGGCAGGGAGTTTAACACAGGCAAAAGCAAACTTTCGTCTGCCAACACCAACGCCGTACCATCAACATTGCCATTATTGGCAACTGCTAAATCGTCAATCAGCTTTCCGGCATATTTGGCTTGCGCTACATTGCCCGATACGCCTATTATTTCAATCTCTTTATTAGTGTCCCGCAGATAGTCGCCAATCCACTCAAAATTGTCACCAAAAAAGCCTTGGTATTTTCGCAAGAATTTGCCCGCCTCGTGGGCATCATTATCTACATAAAAATGGTCGGCATCCCAATAAATTTCAGCTTTGGCATCGGCTACCAAATGCTTCATCACCAGTTCTTCGGCAACGGTAAGGGCATTAAACCCTAAAAAGAAAATCCGCTCCCATTGTTGGGTAGCTTGTGGTATAGCAACATGTTCAACCGCTTTGCGGTACGCCATGCCTTGGTAAGCTAAACCATCGGTAGATAATTTAGCATTGAGCGCTTTGTAAAAATCTTGCAGCTTATTCCAAAAATGCAGGTAGCGTTTTTGAAAATCGGTAAGTTCCGTACGCCCCAAATTCCACATGTCAATAGCCTTGGCCTCGTTCAGGTAGGAAAATAGTTGGTGCGTATCGGCCATGTATTGGTCTATCTCATTAAAATCGGCCAACAGCGATGGTGCCCAATGGATAAAATCGGCAAACGAACGGGCATCTTCGCCCTCTAAATCTTTATAAACTTCGTAAAAATAAAATAGCTGCGTAAGCTTATCGGCAACCGTAAGGCCCGATAGCTTAGCCATAAAATCGTCCTGAGCAAAAATATCGGGCGCCCAAACAGGTGTGGTAGCAGCCTGCCCAATTATACTGCGGATAAAAAGGCCTGCCCTGCGGTTAGGCACCACAATGCAAATGTTGCCCAGTTGGCTGCCGTAGCGCTCCATCAGCATCTCTACTGCGGTATGTAAAAACGAATTTTGCATTAAGCGGTAAATATAGCTAATAGAAATTGGTGGCAGAAACTAAACCAACTTGTAGTTTTTGTACTCGCCAAGCCTTTTGCCCGTAAGGTGCTCAATAGCATTGGCAATTCGGTATTTTAACTTGGGCTTTAGCTGTTTAGCCGGGTCATAATCAAATTGCCAGTTCATGCTTTTTATACGCTGGGCAATTATGGCCGGATGCTTGCCGGTAAAGCGTTTCAGCGTATCTATTTTAGTATAGTCGAAGGCTTCTTTATCGCCCACATGTTCTGTAAGCCATTGGTCGGAGTGCCATAGGCGGTGAAAGGCCTGCTGCTTGGCTTGTTGCTTGTCGGGCGGTTTTACCCAGCCGTAATGGTGAATAATGCCACCACAATTTTTAACCTTTAGCTTTTCGCCATTCTTCCTAAAACCCTGTGCATCGCGGTACGATTGGATGGCTTTATCATTGCGAACAATGCGTACTTCTTTTCTGTACCAGCGGCGCGAATCGCCTACATAATCATACGAACCGTAAAAGTGGACGTAATCAAACAATAAGCCTTCAACTTGCTTGTCATCCTTATATTGCAGCATAGCGTTGCGAACGTTGGCAATGCTATCCTCATGCAATATCTCGTCTGCCTGAATATAAAAAGCCCAGTCAGCCTTAGGGTTGATGGCATTGTAAGCCTTCATGGTTTCTAAAGCCAATACTTGCCCACCCTCGCGTAGGCTATCATCCCAAACGGTATCAATAATTTTAATTTTAGCGCTGCCAATGTTCTCAATCAGTTGGCGGGTATTGTCTTCACAATTACCAACAGCAACAACCACTTCATCGCACAACGGCAGTATCGAGCCTATCGCCTCCACAATAGGATAATCATACCTAACGGCATTGCGTATAAAGGTGAAACCACTGACGAACATGCTGCAAATGTATACCAATTAACAATTTACAATGAATAATTATCATTTGCCGCACATGTTAATTGTAAATTGATAATTGTAAATTAAGTAGGCTATATTTGTCCCTTACTCTTGTTATGCTCAAACTACTAACTATTGTAGGCGCACGCCCGCAAATTATAAAAGCCGCTGCCATTAGCCGCGCTATACGCACCCATTTTAGCACCCAACTGGAGGAGGTAATCATCCACACCGGCCAGCATTACGATGAGGGAATGTCGCGCATATTTTTTGAGGAAATGGGCATACCTCCCGAGAATTACAACTTGGGTGTAGGCTCTAAAAGCCACGGTGCCCAAACCGGCGACATGCTTAAGGGCATCGAAGAAATCATCTTAAAAGAAAACCCCGCTGCGCTTATTATTTATGGCGATACCAACTCTACCCTTGCCGGAGCTTTGGCTGCCGCTAAATTATTGGTGCCGGTTATACATATAGAGGCCGGATTGCGCTCGTTTAACAAGGCTATGCCCGAGGAGGTAAACCGTATTTGCGCCGACCATATTTCAACGTTGTTATTTTCGCCAACAGCGTCGGGCTTTAAAAATTTAGTATACGAAGGTTTTAAGGCCGATAACGTAGAACCTTATAATGCTGACAATCCGAAGATATACCACTGCGGCGATTTGATGTACGACAACAGCCTGTACTTTAGCACAGTTGCCGAACAGAAGACGGATATTATAAAACGGTTAGGGTTAGAGGGAAAGCCATTTTTGCTGGCTACCATACACCGCAATACCAATACCGATGTGCCCGAACGCCTGAGCAGTTTGTTTGAGTCCATCAACCAGTTGAGTATTGATAATAATATTCCGGTAGTGATGCCACTGCACCCGCGCACTAAAAAAATGCTGGAAACCCATTTGCTGCCCGAGGTGCGCACTGAGGTTGAATTAAACAGTAAGTTTTTAATTATAGAACCGGCAGGCTTTTTAGAAATGATTGCCTTGGAAAAAGCAGCCCAAATGGTGCTGACTGATAGTGGTGGGGTGCAAAAAGAAGCCTACTTCTTTAAAAAGCCCTGCATTATTCTGCGTAGCGAAACCGAGTGGGTGGAGATTGTGGAAAATGGCGCAGCCATTGTTACCGATGCCGATACCGAAAAGATAATTGCTGCGTATTACGAATTAATGAAACGCGAGATTGCCTACCAGCCTGTTTTTGGCGATGGCGATGCGGCTGAATTTATTTGCGGCGAGATTGTTAAGCACATAAAAAACAAATAACCCTTTAGTTCCTTTATATAGTATGAAGGTTTTAGTTCAAATATTCATCTCGGCTATTGCCGTAATCATCGCCTCGTATTTGTTGCCTGGTGTACACTTGTTGGGCGACAGGCCCTTTGTTACCGCACTTATGCTGGCCATAGTGCTATCGTTTTTAAACACGTTTATAAAGCCGTTGCTTATTGTTTTTACTATACCGCTTACGGTATTTACGCTAGGCATATTCCTGCTGTTTATCAACGCCATTATTATATGGATTGCCGACCAGATTATAGACTCGTTTAGGGTAGACAGCCTTTGGTGGGCCATACTTTTCAGCCTTATACTTAGTTTGATTTCTTCTATATTAGAGGGCATATTTGGCACCCGCCAACGCCCGCCGCAACAACCCCCAATGGAATAATGAAAAGCATACTGCTTGTTTTTGTTGGTGGAGGTACAGGCAGCGTGGTGCGCTTTTTAATTGGCCGTTGGGTTACAAGCCGCTATGCGGGGGCTTTCCCTTGGGCTACATTGGGTGTAAATATTATCGCATCGGCAGCATTGGGCATTATTATGGCCATCTACCTAAAAAAAACAGATACTAACTATTGGATGCCAATGCTAATGGGCGCAGGCTTTTGCGGGGGCTTAAGCACCTTCTCTACCTTTAGCTACGAAGGTTTTATAATGTTGCAAAAAAATGAAATAGCCTCCTTTGCCCTGTACACAGCCGTTAGTTTGCTAACCTGCATTGGCGCGGTAGCCGCAGGATACTATGCAGCAAAATAATTGCAACATTTCACCCCGTCTACGGTTTAAAGCGTTGGCGGAATAATTTTAATAAACTTTTTCAGCCCTGCTATTAATCACAGGGCTTATCTTCCACACAATTCGCTATTTTAGCGCGCATTTATAAAAAGCTATGTTAGGCACCCAAATACAAAATTATCGCATCGTTTCGCTTATTGGCGAGGGCGGTATGGGCTACGTCTACCTAGCTGAACATACTACGCTGGGGCGCAAAGCGGCTATAAAAATCCTGTCGCAGCAGTATGCCAATAATCCCGAGATACGTGCACGGTTTAAAAATGAAGCCTCGACACTTTCTAAGCTTCACCACCCCAATATTGTAAACCTGTACGATTATATTGAGGAAGATGACCGCCTTTGCCTGGTGATGGAATATGTAGAAGGCCATAACCTCGACCATTACATTGCCAACATCCGAGGGCCAATACCCGAGTCGGTAGCTTTGCCTTTGTTTGACCAAGTGCTGTTGGCTTTTGCTTATGCCCACGCTATGGGGGTTATCCACCGCGATATTAAGCCGTCTAACATCATCATCACTCCTGAAAATAAGGTTAAGATATTGGATTTTGGTATTGCCAAACTGCTGGAACATACCGACCATAAACTTACCCGCACCGGCGCCCGCATGGGTACTGTGCTGTATATGAGCCCGGAATTGGTGCAAGGCAAAATAGTTGACTTACGGTCAGATATATATTCGCTTGGTGTAACGCTATTCCAAATGCTATCGGGTAATGAGCCGTATGATAAAACATTGCCTGAGTTTGAGGTATACAACAACATTGTACATAACCCGCTGCCAAGGGTAAAAGAGTTTTACCCCATGGTAAGCAACCATGTGCAGGATATTATTGATAAGGCCACTAAGAAAAATCCCGATGACCGTTTTCAAAACTGCGACCAGTTTTTAGCGGCATTGCACCCGTCAAAAATTACAAAACCGGGTACTGAAATTGTTGGAGAGATGGACCCCGTTCCCCCATCAACAGTAGAACCGGAAGACAGGCCTAAAAAGAAAAAGCAAAGTAGGCCAAGGGCCATACGTATGCTTAGCCTTATACTTATATTAATGGTATTGGGTGGAGGTTATGGCCTGTATTATTGGTATACCCACAAAGCAAACGTATCGTACTACGTAATGGCCGATAAGCTGTTTTTGCGCACTACCAAAGACGATAAATCTACCAGCAACAGCATTGCTACGCTTAAGTTTGGTGCCGAAGTTAAGATTGTAGAGAAGGACGGCTTTAACGATAGTGGTGGCTTGCGCTGGTGCAAAATACGCCCCGTTGGCAGCCAAAATGAAGGCTATGTGGCGCTGAATTATTTGTTGCCGAAAGGCGATTTTGACAAGGTGAAATTGATTTTTACCAACGACAAAGCCCAACAAAATACCAAGGTGGCCTTTAAAAAAGGGCTGTTTGATTACTTTGCCGATAACAATCTGTTTGTTAAAGAAACCAAAGATGATAATACGTATTATACTACCGACTGGAGTTTTGAAGAGGGCGTAGCTAAAGCAGAGAATAACCTGATAGCCCAAGGCGATTTGAATAACGATGGCAAATCGGACTATACCTGCATTTTGAAAAACAGACAAACGGCCGAAAAATGGCTTTTGGCCTTTACCCAAACCGGGCCCGATGGGGCCAAAAACATCCTATCGGAGAAGTTGACAAAAGGCAGCTACCGTGTAAAAGCGGCGCCTAAAAACGGTTACTACTTTTTAGGAAAAACCGCTACTGATACTTTATTCGGGGTGAAACAACCTATTAAAGAAAACATTCCGCAGGATGGTTTTATAATGGTTGATAATGCCAACAAACGCACATGGTTATATATGTGGGATGAAAAGCAAATGACTTGGCGCAAAGCCGAACAGTAGTCTAAAAGCTAAAATCTAAAAACAAAAAGCTAATCGGGTCACGCTGAGCTTGTCGAAGCGTGTGCAGAATGTTATTTAGCTAACCCAATGGATATAGTTTTCGCTCTCTTTCTCGCTCTCTTTCTGTTTTATTTGGTAGCTGCTATAGTAGCTTTCGTTATCAAGGTGCAAATACACTTCCTTTATAAAGCCATTGCTGTTTACGGTTAGTTTTACCGTTTCGCCTTTAAAATATTCCAGCCAATTGTTAGGACTGCCGGTGGTGGCAATGTTGTTAACGGCTATAATGCTATCGCCAATCATAAGTCCAGCTTTTTCGGCAGGAGACGATGGAGCAGTGATAGCCTCTTTATTTCCTTCAGCCTTAAAACCAAAGTAGCGCTCACAGGCTTGGGGCGATGGTGATTTCACTAATTCCAGCCCAACATATTCCAAGCTTTCAATCAGTAAATCATCGTAAGGCTTAGTACCTAATATATAGTTGCTAAAAAAGTTGGTAAAGTCGGTGCCGGCTTCTTCTTCAGCCAAGCG
>JANOCJ010000112.1:0-4183 GCA_031412115.1 Flavobacteriales bacterium | reverse complement strand
GGGATTTAAACAGGTGGGCGCAACCCAGAAAAAAAACCCCGACCCCCAATGCGATCAAGGTGGAAACATAAATTGGATAATAGTGTTAAACCCCGGCGGGGGTTTTATAAACCCCCCCCCCAAATAAACGGTGGGGTTTTTTTTTTTTTTTACCACAACCTAAAAAATTCTCATAAACAAGATGTATTTTTACTGCACCCCCACCCCCTTTGGGTGCGGGGCCGGGGGGTGAGGTGTACCACAACCGCACATTTTTTTAAAACCGTACACCGCAAGTGGCTATAACAAAACATTACCCCAATGTTACCCCTAGCGTTATTTTGAATATTTTAGCGCACTCTTAATAAAAAGATGATGAAAAACAGGTTTTTTAGTACCTTACTATTTATGGCTGTGGCAGCAACAAGCGCCTTGGCCCAAACACAAGCCAAACTGGTTGAAACAGTTACCAAAAAAGGCGATGAACTGGTAATACCCTACACCAAGTATGTATTGCCAAACGGGTTGATTTTGTTAATACACGAAGACCACTCTGACCCCATTGTACACGTTGACGTTACCTACCACGTAGGCAGCAACCGCGAGAGCATTGGCCGCAGCGGCTTTGCCCACTTTTTTGAGCATATGATGTTTCAGGGCTCAGACCACGTAGCTGACGAGCAACATATTAAAATAATATCGGGAGCAGGTGGCACCATGAACGGTACTACCAACAGCGACCGTACCAACTATTTTGAAACCGTACCCAGCAACCAGCTAGAGAAAATGCTTTGGTTGGAAGCCGACCGTATGGGCTTTTTGCTTGATGCCGTTACCCAACAAAAATTTGAGGTGCAACGCGCTACCGTTAAAAACGAGCGTGGTCAAAACTACGACAACCGCCCGTATGGTTTAATTAGCGAGAAGACTGCCTCGGCATTATATCCTTTCGGCCACCCCTACTCATGGTCTACCATTGGTACTTTGGCCGATTTGGACCGTGTAGATGTTAGCGACCTTAAGCGTTTCTTTTTACGCTGGTATGGCCCAAACAACGCCGTACTTACCGTATCAGGCGATGTAAAACCTGCTGATGTTGTTAAGTTGGTAGAGAAATACTTTGGCCCAATACCTGCCGGCCCTGAGACTAAATCAATGGAAAAACAAATTGTAATGTTGGATAAAGACCGTTACATATCGTACGAAGATAACGTGCGTTTTCCTATGCTATTGATGACCTACGGCAGCGTACACAACTTCCACGCTGATGAGCCTGCATTAGATGTGTTAGCCGATATTTTAGGCGGCAGCGAGAGCAGCATCTTTTACCAAAACTTTATTAAAAGCGGTATTGCTATAAACGCAAACGTAAGCAACCCTTGCCAGGAACTGGCAGGCGAATTCCAGATAATGGTATTGCCTATGCCCGGCCATACTTTAGCCGAGATGGAGAAAATGGTGCGCGAAGCATTAGTTGAATTTGAAAAACGCGGCGTTACTGAAGAAGACCTTAAAAAATTCAAAGCTAAGTATGAAGCCGATGCGGTAAACTCACTTGCCAGCGTTAGCGGCAAAGGCAGCATGTTGGCATCATACCAAACATATATCGGCAACGCCAACTACGGCCCTAAGCAATTGCAGGCCTATATGAAGGTTACTAAAGAGGATGTAATGCGTGTGTTTAACACCTATATAAAAGGCAAAGGCGCAGTTGTACTAAGTGTATGCCCCAAAGGCCAACCCGAAGCTAAGGCGGCTGAAGATAACTTTACCCTACCTACTACGCCCGAAGATTACAAAGCCGATTTAAGCCAATACAACAATCTTACCTATACCAAGGCTAAAGACAGCTTTGACCGTAACGTAGCCCCTGCCGCAGGCGCAAACCCTGTTGTAAAAGTACCCGCTATTTACACTAAAGATTTGACCAACGGCGTACGTATTATTGGCACCAAAACCGATGAGATACCAAACGTAACGGTACAGATTATTGTTAAAGCCGGACAGATAATGGAAGGCATGGACAAAGCCGGTTTGGCAGGCATTACTGCCGATATGTTAAATGAATCGACATTGAAACATACTACAGAGCAACTGGCTGATGAGTTGGGTAAATTGGGCAGCGAAATAAGCATATCTGCCGGAGCTGAAAATATTACCATTACTATTTCTTCGTTAACCAAAAATTTAGATGCTACGCTAAAACTGGCCGAAGAAAAAATGTTCCAACCGCGTTTTGATACGGCCGATTTTAACCGTCTGCAAGCGCAACAATTGGAGGTTATTGCAAACCAGGCCACACAGGCTACCACTATTGCCAACAACGTATACTCGGCATTGGTATATGGAGCAAACAGTCCGTTCTCTCAACCGGTAATAGGTACCGAGGCTAGTGTTAGCAAACTTACTATTGAAGACGTAAAAACGTACTACGCTAAATACTTTGCACCCGATTTTGCGCAGGTTGTAATTGTAGGCAACATTACCCAAGCCGACGCTTTGAAGAAAATGCCTTTCCTAAACACATGGCCTAAAAAAGGTAACATTACCCTGCCAACTTTACCTGCTGCACCGGCTATTGAAAAAACCAAAATTTACTTTGTAAATAAAGACAAAGCCCCACAATCGGAAGTACGTATTGGCTACATGGCTTTGCCTTACGATGCTACCGGCGATTACTACAAACTGGGCATAACAAACTTTGTATTGGGTGGCGCTTTTAACAGCCGCATTAACCTTAACCTGCGCGAAGCTAAAGGCTGGACATATGGTGCACGCTCGGGCTACCGTGGCTCGCGCTATGCCGGTCCGTTTACTGCTTCGGGAGGTATTAAAGGTGCAGCTACCGACAGCTCTATTGTTGAGTTTATGAAAGAGATAACCAACTTTGCTGACAAAGGCATTACGGCTGAAGAATTAGCATTTACCCGCAGCTCTATGGGCCAGGCCGATGCGTTAAAATATGAAACACCGGGCCAAAAAGCCTTTTTCCTATCGCGTATGCTAGAGTATGGCTTAAAACCAACCTATGTAGATGAGCAAAACGCTATTTTGGGTAAAATAACCAAAGCTGATATTGATGCGTTGGCTAAAAAATACCTGCCTTATAACAAAATGATTATAGTAGTAGTAGGTAACAAAGCCAAGGTTTACGAGCCGCTACAAAAACTGGGTTACGAAATTGTTGAGCTTGATGCCAACGGTAAACCGGTTAATTAATATTTGATAACATCGCATTGAGAAAGTCTCGGCGGTGCCGGGACTTTTTTATTTTGCATAAAATTTAGTACGATGAAAATACTGATTGCAGGCTGTGGAAATATGGGGTCGACCTATGTGGAAAGTTTTATCCGCTCAAAGGTTGTTGACCCTGCAAACCTTTTTATTGTAGAGACAAATACTGATCGTATAGCCGAATTGAAAGGCAAAAACTACCCAAATATCTATTCGAACTTTGGGCCTTTTGTAGGCGATACCGACCTGATAATGCTATGCGTAAAACCGCAGGATTTTGAACGCATGGCGGGTGAGCTTAAGCAACATTTGGGCGACCAACTGGTACTGTCTATTATGGCAGGTATGAGCATTGAAAAGATTAAGGGATTACTAGGCGGCAAAGGCCGCATAGTGCGCGCTATGCCCAACCTGCCTGCGCAGTTGGGTTATGGTATGACGGTATTTAGCGTGTCGCCCGATGTGGATAAGATACATTTGTTTGCCATACAAAACCTGATAAACACAACGGGAAAATCGTTGTATGTAAATGACGAAAGTATGCTGGATGCCGCAACAGCCCTATCGGGCAGCGGGCCTGCCTACGTATTTTATTTTATAGATGTATTGGTAGAAGCCGGTGTAAAAATGGGCTTTACCCAACGCGAAGCCGAGCTATTGGTGAAGCAAACCTTTGGCGGAGCTATTAATTTATTAGAAGGAAATAACCTAAGCCCTAAAGAATGGATAAGCCGTGTAGCATCGCGCGGGGGCACTACCGAGGCGGCACTTAAAGCCTTTGGCGAAAGCAATTTAGCTGCATTTATTGAGCAAGGTGTAGAAGCTGCACATAAGCGTAGTGTGGAGTTGGGAAAGTAATATTGAGACTAGAGTGGAGAGCCGAGAGCCTAGAGGTTATCGCTATATACACTCTAGGCTCTCGGCTCTAGGGCTATTTCACTTCTTCCAACTTAAAGTTCTTAAGCTGAAG
>JANOCJ010000111.1:0-4282 GCA_031412115.1 Flavobacteriales bacterium | reverse complement strand
AAAAATTAATAAGCCGGTAACAACTCATAGTGGAAGAAAAACCTTTGGTATGCGTATGCTAAATGTGTTTAATCACAGCATGGAGGCCGTAAGTAGAATGTTAGGCCATAAGTCTGTAAAAATTACTGAGAAGCGCTACGCTAAAGTTACCAAGGTAAAAGTAATTGGAGAGGTTGAAGAAAGATTTGCTATTGCAGCTTAAATATGCTAGGCTTTATTTCCTAGGCAAGAATTGTATTAGGCCAACCGGCATTAATACATAAGTGCCTATTGCTACCAGCATCTCAAAAAAATCAATATCAGCACAAGCATTAAACATCTTGTCTCCAATCTTATGATAGTGATAAACTTTAGTATCAGTAATTTTCTCAATTATAAACTCCTCTCCGTTTCTGATATCAGTGTATTTTTGATAAGGCTTTAGCATACACAAATGTAAATAAAAAAAAGCCCCTTTGCAGGGACTTTTTCGTACATAAACATTCAACAAAGGCTTATGATAAAGGAGTTATAATGCGATGAGCCAGCGTAGCCCCCATATTCGTTTTAAAATCGCCCACTTTTTAGCGGCCATTTTTAGGGCTAACCAAACTAATAATACAATGGCTATATAGAGCGCCCACTCATAGTACCAAGGCACGAATGGGACATCGCGATATATAACAGGGCCGGGTACTACTTTAGTAATGTACTTGGTTTCTGTTTTACCTTTTACCGGAATAATCTGCTTAGGAGCAAAGGCCTTCATAAATAAATCTAGGTTGTTTTTGCCCGGCTTGCCGCTCTGTGTATCGCGCACGGCCGGTACGGACTTAAACTGAGCTTGCAGGTTTAAGTATTTACCCATCAGTTCCTCCATATTAGCAACGCGAACATTGCCTAAGCTATCACACTCTAAAAGCATACGTAGCCAGGCATCGTCTTCGTTTGTTGTGTAGAGGCTATCTTTCTCAATTGTCGTGCTATTATTCTCTATAACACATTGACCGCAAACAATGGCTTTCTTTTGGGGGTCTCCTAAAACCCGCGCAACGGGGTTGCAGCTCGACATAACTAAAAGCATTATGCTTAGCGCTATAACCATGCAACAGGTAAAGGGTATTGGCTGTATTCTTTTCATAATGGGGTTGGGTTTAGTCCTCTAAAATTACAGCCAGTGATACCGGCTTTTTCTTTTTATGGACGTGATTAATTTGTACGTAGTAAGCCTTACCAGCATTGGCAACTATACAGCCTTCGCCCCAAGGCCCGATATAGGTGCGATGCTGTTGTTTCACTACTATTTCTTCGCTTTCGTAAGAGCAAAAATGATAGTTAGTGGCGAAATTGCCTCTGTAGGGCTTGCCTATTTCCTCCGAACGTTGGTCGCAATCGCCATCACGGTAATAATCCATTTCGCGTACTTGCTTTAGCGCAGGCATACGCCCTTTGTGATAGCCAAATTCGTACACATCGTAGTATATTTTACCACTTTGTATTATTGCAGCTCCAGCAACTTTGCGCTTTTTAAAACCACCCAACAACGACATACTGCCGGGGTTGGTAGTACAAGTTGCCATTGCTATAAACTTACCATCAGAATATAGGTAGGCCTTATCGTCAAACCTATCAAAAACATCTGCCTTACTACGAACTACCACAAGCAGTTCATCGGGCATATGGGTGAAGTATTGCAGCTTGCTGACCCTGTCAAGCAACTCTGCATCTGTGTAAGTGCGTTCCATCTTACTTTTTGGGGCTAAGAAGTTTTTTACCCCACTCACTATTTTTAGTGATAAAGTGAACAGCTAATTCGGGGGCAAACCCAAACGCTATAGCTAAAGCTATATACCAACCGTCTTGTATCTTTTCGGCGGGGATGAGTTCGTTAAGTAACCGCATTGCAATGCAGGATAAAACAAAGGCTGCTATTTTTTTCCACCAAAAGGTACCGGGAGCATCTACACTTTTAAGGGTAGGTACAATAAATACAATCAAGGGGCGAGCAAAAATGCCTACAATATTCCAAAAGCAGGCGGCGATAATTAAAGCGTAATTGGTTGTGCCTAGTATGTAGGCAATGGTTTTAAGTGTTTCAGGCGTTAGGTTCATTATTGTTGGTTTTATTTGGGTTAAAATATTTAGGCCAAGTGCGCATTAACCAGCTTTTAATTAGCAGGACTATTACACCTACAAATACTGACCATACCAATTTTTCAGCATGGGTGATAATTGTTGTAGGTATGCCCCAATAGCAGATTACAGCCGCCTCCAATTCGCAATTCTCGTATAGAAATAAAACGAACTGTGTAAGTAGGTTTAGGATAAAATCTTTCATATTAATTTTTCAGCCAAACCCCGTCCGCGTAAAACAATTTTATTGGTGAGCTGCCGTTTAATGTTGTTGGTGGAGTAAAATTGAATGTCCTACCATTAGGGCTAAGCACTAGAGCTAAAACACCATCGTCTTTAACATATATATCTAGGTGTTGCCCCTCTACAGGAGTGGCCGGTAACGTAATAGTAGCTGTAGCTGCTACAACGCCAAAATCAAATACCGCCTTTGTTACGTTGTTATCTATTGTTTGGGCAGTATCAGTGTATAGTGTAGGTTTAATTATTAAGGCACTATCTAATTTTATCGAACCTGCTACATCTACTCTTTGGCTAGGGTTGCTGTACCCAACGCCAAATTTGCCACTCGGCACTATAGTCTTTATTGCATCAGCAAATTTAATAGTGCCATTTGGGGTAACGCTCAAATAGGGGGCTAAGGAGCCTCCGCTAGATGAAGTTGTAAGCTTAATTTCATCATCACCAAAATAGGCTGTCATTAAACTATCTCCGCCTTGGCTGATTTTTGTTATTAATCCCATTCCATCAACATATAATCTGTAAGCGCCGGGCGCAGCTCCTATTCCTACATTCCCGTTTGCGGTTATACGCATACGTTCAACTGCATTTGTCTTGAACACTACGTCCACATTATCTTGGGTACCCATATAATTTACTCCTGCTACAGTTCCGGCATTGCCTCCAAGCAACCATGCTTTTACGGTTAATAAATTATTGCAATTTGTGGTTAAGGCATTGGTGTCAAGTTTAACAACGCCGGGTGTTGTATTTGTAACATCCGTTACATCATCACGCGTCATACCTATTAAGCCCTGTAAACAGCCTGTTAAAGCAGTATCAGGCACTATGCGTAACGTGTCGTGGTCAAGGGTTAAGCCGGGGCCAAGAATTACAATGCCAACAGTATCACCGGCAGTTTTTTTGCCAAGTAGAACATCTTTATCGCAGGCATTATCCTTTACCATTAGCAGGTCTTCTACAATTTTTACGCTTTTATTTACACGTAATCCACGGTTTTGAGGCCAATCCAACCAAAAGGGTGTTTGAGCTGAAAGTGTAATGCTAAAAAGCAAAAAGAGAAATAGGATTTTAATCTTTTTCATAATGGGGGGTATAAATGGGTTAGGGTTTTAATTTGCGTTGAATGATAACTTTATCGCCCGCTATTAAAGCCGGTGCGAATGTTACGGTAGAGCCTGCATGGCTGTAGCCATCGTAATAAAGTGCGCCGTTAACATGGATTAATCCTATCTCATACAAGGCATCGGTTAGCCTAGCATCTGTAAAGGATGTTTCTAATGGTACAGTATTGACGTTATATTTAATAATATCGTCATCACTTGGTGTACCGCCTGTGCTTACTATAATTGAACTCACGCGTTTGGGTATTTCGATGTTTTTTGCCATGTTATAGAGATGATTGAATTGTATAAGTGCCTGCTGTTACCGTAACAGCATCTACTACTAGCCTGTAGTTAGTATAATGCTTATGGGTAACGCGAATTGTTAAAACATCATCCCCTGCATCTGCTGTTACAGTACAATCCGCTGCCGATGGCTCTACATCAGCATAGTTAGTGCCGTCCAAAGAACCTTGCAGGCGAAAAGCAGCCGTGTTCCTGTCAAAATTGGTTGTAACAATTTGGATTGCTCCCGATGGTGTGGCCGGTGCCATTGTTCCAAAATCATGGAAGCCAGGCGTATTAGTTATATCAATATCTGTTGCTACTTGCATGGAAACGGATTTTTAAAGTTGTTCTATTGATTGGCTGTTTATGTTGTACCTGATACCGGTTTGGTTGTACCTGTTTTTAGTACATACAGCGTAGTTATTTACAAAAGTTTCGTCCGCTTTTACCAATTCAATATTTACTGTAGCATCAAACGATGGGGCGCTACCACCGCGTATAGTTCCACCCGTTGTGCTTTGGAAAATTATAATCCAAAT
>JANOCJ010000110.1:0-33168 GCA_031412115.1 Flavobacteriales bacterium | reverse complement strand
AGTGTGCTCACCTACGAGCAGGCGATCACACTTGCCCTTGCCCAGTGCCATAACTGAATCCTCACTCCTCTCCGCTCTCTACTCTGCATTACCTTTGGGGTAATGAAAAAAATCATCCTCCTTACGCTCTCTTTCTGTTTCTCCGCTCTATTACTTGCGCAGCAGCCTTATACCGTATTTTTAATTGGCGATGCCGGTAAGCAGGCTACGCCCGGCGCTACGCTGCAAATGCTAAAGGCTATGGCTGATACTACGCCCAACAGCAGCGTTATTTTTATGGGCGATAATGTGTACCCCGCAGGCCTGCACCTTAGCAAAACGCCAGGCGATACTACTGAAAGCGAGCGCAACCTGTTGAGCCAACTACAGGTGGTAAACAACCACCCGGGCTATGTATTTTTTGTACCCGGCAACCACGATTGGGACGAGCAATTACCCGGTGGTTTAAAGGCTGTTAAAGAAGAGGAAAAGTATATAGAAAACTACGTATACACCGGCGCGCAAACCAGCAATGACCCCGAGGCCAAACGCCTACAGTTTGCCCCAACGGCGGGCTTACCGGGGCCTGAAAGTTTTAGTCCGGTAAAAGGCCTGCGCTATATTTTTATTGATACACAATGGTTTTTACACTTTCATAAAAAAGATAAACTGCCGGGCAAAAGCAAAAAAGAAACGGCCGATATATTCTTTAATCGCTTAGATAGTATGCTGGCGGCTAGTGCTGCCTTAAACGAGCGTGTGGTGTTGCTTTACCACCACCCACTGTTTACCAACGGTGGCCATGGCACAGCTAAACAACCGCTGCGCTTTTTGGTCAACTATACCCCATTTCAATTATTAGGGTTGATAGGTGCAAACCGCTTGTTATCGCAGGATATTCCGCAGCCGCGCTTTAAGCGCATGCGCAACCGCTTTTTTGCTATCGAGGCTAAGTACAAGGGCATCATCAACGCATCGGGCCACGAGCATTTTTTACAGTTTTTTCAGAATGGAGACGACCACTATATTGTATCGGGTTCGGGCAGCAAATTATCGCACAAAAAAATGAACAAATACCCCGATTTATTTACCGAAGACCAACAAGGCGGATTAGTAAAACTACTTTACTACCCCGACGGAAAGGTAGTGGCAGAGTACTGGGGCGCAACTGATAAAAAATTGCTGAAGAGTTTTATTTTAGAGTAGAGAGAAGCTAGGAGTGAGGAGTGAAAATAATACACTTAACAAACCGTTTAACTATTACCATGAAACACCTTACCCTAATACTCGCACTCATAGCCTTTCAAATGGGGTATACCCAACAACCTGTTGAGGAGAAAAAGCCGTTACTATTATTTAGCGGCATATCGCTATACGATGGGCGCGCCGACTATGATTCTTACAGTATTGGCAGCCCTATGATGACAAAAAATATTGCCGCTAAAGGGTCGCCACTGCCGGGGGTTACCATATCGCCAAACTTTTCGTACAATTTAAATGGCAACTGGGCCAAACAAAATGATTTTGCCATTGGCCTTAACGCCCAATTTACCCTAAACCCTGAGCGGCTACAAAACAAAGGCAACGGCAGGCATGTGTTTAGCGTAGGTTTATGGTACTCAAATTTTATAGACATATCGGCCGATTTAAATAATATTGGCTATGCTACTGTAGATAGTTTTACCATGGGTACTACGCCCTTTAAAGTTGACTCGCTAAACTACAAACGCTTTACATTTAGCAACACTTTTAGCACCCTTTGTGCCGATTTAAATTACCAATACTCATCAAACCCGCAAGCGCGCATATACATAAGCGCCGGGCTTGGCGTAAGTATGGGGGCTACGCTGGCCAACCAATATTCAGGTAGCTATACCGAGGGGTACAGCCGCAACTTATACCCCGATACTAAACCCTTTTATTGGGCATTGATTGATTACAGCACTATAGAACTTGACAACACCGTAAACTATGAGGTTAATGACGGCGGCAAAAGCCGTTCGGCTTTTGTTTTTAGGCCCTACATACCCATTACATTAGCATTTAGGTTAAGTAAAACAGATAAAGTGCTGAAACACCTGGCCCTATTTGGTATGCTTAAAGGTGGGGTAGAATATTTGGTATGGGGCAACTCGTCCATCAAATCGTGGTTTTACGAAAAATCGGTAGGCATACGGTATACGCTGTAAGCCTGACAAACATCAGTTTCTGTGCTGACCAATATCATAATTAGGGCCGTTGCCATAGGATACTTTTGCAATAACAAAATAAACACCTATGGAACAAGTAAAAGCATTTACGCTACACGAAGAGCATACCACCTGGCTAAATAAACTAAATTTTTATACTGATGATTTGGCTGTATTGCAAAAGCAATTGCAAGAGGTTGTGAGTAAGAACAACGCCCCTGATTTTTTGGCCCATGCCGAGCATTTTCAAAACCAGTTTATTATGCGCAAAGAGCAAATGGATGAATTGCGCCATGCTATAAATGAGCACGAAAGTTTTGTTGAAAGCAAAGTAGACACCAACCCTGCAGCAGCGCACGTGTCGCTACACGACCATAGCAATGAGCGCAGCAGCGTTGACAGTTTTGAAGAGGCTTTTAACGCGCTTCGCCGCGAGTTTATAGGCTTTTTGTCAAAATATATGTAAACCATTCTATTATAAAACAAAAGGGGTTTTAGCACATTGCTAAATCCCCTTTTTGCATTTATTATTTCCAACTAATATTAAAATTCCATCGGCACTTCCAAAAGCAACAATTCGCTTTCGCTATTGGTTTTTAAGTTGATGGCATCAGTCTCCCAAATACCAATTGCATCGCGGCGGTTAAGGGTTTTACCATCTACCTCAACACTGCCTTCAACCACCATTAAATAAATGCCGTTGCCAGGGGTGTTTACTTTGTATTCCACATCTTTATTGGCATCAAAATGGCCTAAGTTAAAGTAGGCATCCTGGTTAATCCAAACAGCCTCGTCATGCTTTGGCGATACTACAATTTGCCAGCGGTTTTGGCGGCCTTCAACAGGGTATGCTCGTTGGTCGTACCGTGGGGCAATGTCGCGCTCTTTGGGGGATACCCAAATCTGAAACAGTTTCAACTCCTTATCATGGTCGGCATTTTTTTCAGAGTGCTGTATACCCGTTCCGGCGCTCATAATTTGCACCTCGCCGGGGCGGATTATGCCATGGTTGCCCATACTGTCTTTATGCTCCACACCACCCTCCAACGGTATGGTTACAATCTCAAAATTATCGTGCGGATGGGTTCCAAAACCGGTACCGCCGGCAATGGCATCATCGTTTAACACACGCAAGGCACCAAAATGCTCGCGGGTTTTGTCATAATACTGGCCAAAGCTAAAACTGTGTTTGGCGTTAAGCCAGCCGTGGTTTGCACCACCACGGGTGTCTGCTGTGTGAAGCAAGGTTTTCATTGTTTCTCCTTTTTATGGATATGTTAATTCTTTAATTGATGTTACAACATTAATCATGCCTTTATGTTTATTTTTGCCATATTGGCACACCAAAGTAAACAACTACTAAGTTATTGGTGTTTAGTAAATGTATTGACCATTAAAAAAACTAAATTAAAATGAAAAATAGCAAAAATAAAAAAGCTGCACGCACTACAAGCATTGGCTTAGAACCCAAACTGGCCAATGAGCTGGCCCAACAATTAGATGATTTACTTACCACCTACCACGTATATTATATTAACGTGCGCGGTTACCACTGGAACCTAAAAGGCGACAACTTTTTTGTACTCCACGTAAAATTTGAAGAACTGTATAATGATTTGCAGGTAAAAATTGACGAAATAGCCGAGCGTATACGCACATTAAGCAAAATACCTACCCATGCTTTTTCTGAATACCTAAAACGCTCAGAAATTAAAGAAAGTACCAACGTAACCGATGGCAAAACAGCGGTAGGGCTTATTTTAGATGGCCTGCGCATTATATTAGAAAAAGAACGGTTGATACTTGACCTATCGGACGAAGACGAAGGCACCCATGCCCTAATGAGCGATTACATCCGTCAACAGGAAAAACTGGTATGGATGTACAGTGCATACTTAAACCAACCCTAATTATGAAAACATACGAAAGCCTGGTAGATGCCATTGATGACTTGAAAGAGGAAGGCTTTACCCACGATTTTAACGCCAAAGGCTATTGCTTGGAATGTATTGCCCTTAACCTTACCCTTAAACCCGACGATTTTGAGGTGGTAAAAGTGGTGCGTTTTGAAGGCATGACAGACCCTGACGACCAGTCGGTTTTGTATGCCATACAGGCAGCAGATGGTACAAAAGGATTGTTGGTAAACGGCTATGGCCTTTATAGCGACCCGGTATCAGACAAACTGATGGCCAAACTGAATATTGTACACTAAGCGTGATACAGGTGGAGGGCAAAATCCTTCACCCGCAAATTATTTTTTCCTTTCGGCTGAAAGGTAAACCCCTCTTTAGCCAGCAACTCTGCCTGGTGGGTAACCCCACCGGGCAGTTTATCTATTAACGAGCCGTCATCGCGTATAACGCGCCAATAAGGCGTAATATTTTTCACTCCGCCACTACGTTGTTCTTCGGCATATTCAGCCGCAATGCGTAAAAATATTCCCGTTGTCATAGGGCAGGCATAATCAGCGTCGTATTTAGCCGCCAGCATATTGCGCAGCTTACCACTTGTCAGCAATTCTCCTTTAGGTATGGTGCGCACAATGTCGTCAATAGCTATGGGCGTGGCAATAAGCATACGGCCCGGTGGGTAAACAGGCCCCTTTTGTTCTTCAACAACCTCTACAAAGGGCGCAGCAGGCTTTTTCATCTTGTCTGCCCAATGCGTGCTGCTTTTTATTTTGCTGTTTGCCATAGGGTAAAGGTAGTAAGGAATAGATTGCTGGCTTCCCTGCCGGGAGGGCCTTACTTTCTTTTTCCGCAAAAGAAAGTAAGCAAACGAAGTTAATTCATCCACTTTAAAAAACAATTAACTTATGGATAAAGAAAACTCCCGGCTGCATTTCTCGGCGACCCGCTTAGAGGGCGTTACGCTAAAATCTGCAAACTAGTTTCGATGTGCCTAAGGGCATCGAAACGTCGAGCAGCGCAGATTTTCAGCGCTCCACTTCTCTGCGGGTTCCCCGCCTCAAAACGCTAGGCCGGTTTATTGCTTGCGCAAGATTACTCACATTTTATTTGTGTGAGGGACGTCCACGAAACGTTCGAACCTGAAATTTCGCAAGGCCTGTGCGGGTGGCGCACGTAGTGTCCGCCCGGATGAATGGCTTCATCCATTCGGACGGGCAAGGCGAAATGAAGGTTGGGTTTCGTGGTGCATTTTCTTTGGTTCGTTTCTTTTGTGCAAGCAAAAGAAATGAACGCCCCCGGCAGGGAGGCGCCGCAGGCAGTTGACAAGAAAGAAAGTAAGACCCCCACGGTAGTGGCTAACCTTTCAGGTTATTTGTTAACTTTGATATGCTTTAATCGCACCCCATGAAAAGACTTTTACTTTTATTAGCTGTTATTTCATTTTCGGCTAATGCATACGCGCAGTGCCCCAACGGACAAACACAGGTTGTAGTAACCATTGTACCCGATAGTTATCCTAACGAAACATCGTGGACGTTGAGCAACGCCCAAACCAATGTGCAATACGCTACAGGTAATGCTAATGGTGGCACAGTATGCGCGCCCAGCAATGTTTGCCTGCGTTTTACCATAAACGATAGCTACGGCGATGGTATTTGCTGCAACTATGGCAATGGCTCATACACAGTAACGTTTGGCGGGCAGGTAGTGGCTACCGGCGGCCAGTTTACTAATACCGAATCGGCTTACTTTAACTGCCCCCCGGGCTACTCATGCAACAGCGCAATACCTGTTGGCTTGGGCAACTATACTGCCCCCACTGCTAATACCTGGTACGCTTTTACCCCCGATAGTATTGGCACTTACCTGATAACTACGTGCAGCACCAACACCTGCGACACTAAAGTTTGGGTATATAGCGAGTGCGATGGACTTACCTGGAATGATGCCCAATTGGGAACTGTTTTTTATGATGATGATGGCGGTGGCTGCGGCACACAGGCTGTTGTTACGGCTTACTTAGATTCTGCCCAAACGTATTATATACGCATTGGCGACGATGCAGGCAACTGCGGCAGCAGCGGCATTAACTGGGCGCTACAATATGTAGGGCCGGTTGTTGGTTGCATGAACCCCAATAGCTGCAACTACAACCCGCTGGCAACTGTGGCGGGGCCATGCATTGCCTTTGGCGACCCTTTGTGCCCCTTTGCGCCCGATTTAATGGTTGACCAAGGTGCTATTTTAGGATCGCTTGACCTTGACCAGATAGTTACAGATAATTGTTATGTAGAAGAAGGCTGCGTAACCGGCTATGGCCTGCGCGATATTATTCGCTTTACTACCCATATTAAAAATATTGGCGAGATGGATTATTACATTGGTACCCCGCAGGCGGGCACCCAGTTTGTTTTTGACCCCTGCCATCAGCATTGGCACTATGTAGGCTATGCCCAATACTTATTGTTTGATATGCAAGGCAACTCAATACCCGTTGGTTTTAAAAACGGATTTTGTGTGTTAGATTTAGAATGCAGCGGCGGAGGTGTTGGCCAATACGGTTGCGAAAATATGGGCATTACCGCAGGCTGTGGCGATATATATGATGCAGGCCTTATGTGCCAGTGGATTGATATAACTGATGTAGATACCGGTAAATACACTATGGTGGTGCGCGTAAACTGGGACCAAAGCCCCGATGCGCTGGGCCGCGTAGAAAGAACGTTTGAAAACAACCAGGCACAAGTTTGCATCCGCCTAAACCGCGACCAAAATGGTATACCATCATTTGTTATTGATAACAACTGCCCGCAGTTTGTTGATTGTATGGGCGTGCCTTTTGGTACATCGGAAAGCGATTGCAACGGCACCTGCAATGGCACTGCCATACGGGGCGATATTGACGGCAACAGCCTACGCGAAAGTATAGACGCGCAAAAGTATGTACATGATATGCTCAACACATCGGTACCTGTTTTGCCTTGTTTAGATTTGAGCGGAAACGGCAGTATTACCGTGTTTGATGCTGCGCTTGATAATAAATGCGCATTGCTTGGCAACCCCACCAATGGCAACGAATGCAACTTTCCTATTAACTATGTAAATTTTGAAGATACGGTTACCCTATCAATAGAGGCCGTAAACATTGCCCAAAACTATGTAGATGTTGCCATTAAAAACCCCAGCCATAAAGTAAACGCTTACCAGTTTACCATGCATGGCTTAAATATATTGGGCGTGCAAAATTTGGTAAACCCTATGGATTACCCAATAAACCCTGAGTATGCACCGGGCGGTCAACAGGTTATAGGTATATCATACCAAGGGTTGTTAATTGATAAATACACTACCCCTACCCCATTGTGCCGCATTTATTTTACTGACATTACCGACACCGTAATTTGCATAGAAAGCATTACCGATATAGTAAACGAAAACTACGAGCGCACCATTACTAAAATTGGTGGCACTTGCTACAAAGTTCCGGCTACGGGCATTAGCGAAAGCCTTGCCAGCATGGGGGTAAAGGTATGGCCCAACCCATCTGACGAGAATTTTAACTTGCAAATATCGTCGCCAATGCAAACTACGTATACTGTGCAGGTGCTTGATATGACCTGCCGCATAGTGCGCAGCTTTAACCTTGCAGGCCGCGGGCAAATACAAACGCCGGTAGATATGAGTGGGCTTGATGCCGGTATTTATTCACTTACCGTAGCCACCGGAAAGCAACGCCAAACAATGCGTTTAGTATATTTAGGAAAATAGTATTACTAGTTTAAATAAACTAAAAAAGGGCGCCATAAGCGCCCTTTGTATTTTTAACTAAAACCCAGGTTAATTAACCCAAATTTTATCTTCGGTATTGTTGTGGCAACTGTTGCAAGCGCCGGTAATGGTAGCACTGCTCATAAACTTTTGCTGGCCCGATGTGCCAACAATAGAAGGGTATAAACCGCCGCTGCCAAAATCAATACCCGCGGTGGTATAAAAGTTGCCTTTGCCATCTACCTCAATAGTATATTTAAGCGTTCCGGTACCATCGGGCCCGGTGTATAGCTTTATTGTACCATTGGCGCTAGGGGCAGTTTGCAAACTATCATACACCGAACCTGCAGCATTAAAATATCCTTCGCCTTGGCCACCGCTTTTGTGGCAGTTCATGCAGTTTTGGCCATTGTTGTGGCTTTCCGTTTCGTTGTGTTGCGATATTTTGGTTTCGTTTTCACCACCCTTTTCGCAGCTTTGGGCTACTATCATCAACGTTACAAAGCCGCAAATAGTAGCCAGTGTAACCAAGCGAATTCTTACTTTATTATTTTTTAGTTTCATTTTGTGTTTTAATTAAGATATAAGTTTGGCAATAAAAAACGCTGCGCCGGCAGCAATGGAGCTTACTACAAGCACCCTAAATGCCCCTACTATGGGGTTTTGCCCAATAATTTTGCTTTTTATAAAACCAAACACAAATAGCACTATTGATGTAATAATGCAGCTATACAACAAGCCCTGGTAAGGCGTGTCGGTAAAAAAGTAACTGGCTAAGGGCACAAAGCCGCCTACAACGTAAGCAGCACCAATAAAAAAACCGCTTTTTAAAGCAGCGTTTTTAGCAGGTTTTTCAAGCCCAAGCTCATATTTCATCATAAAGTCAACATACTTGTCTTTGTCTTTCGATAAATCGTCAACAAAAAGCTGTTGTATGTTCTCGCTAATGTTGTAATCAGCCAATATGTCTTTTATCTCTTGCGCTTCTTTCTCCGGAAAATTATCCACTTCAAAATGCTCGCGTTTCAGTTCACTTTCATAATGCTCAGCCTCTGTGCGACCTGCCAGGTATCCACCAAGGCCCATAGCAATGCAACCTGCAACAATTTCGGCAATGCCGGCAGTTGTTATCAGGTGGTTATCGCCAAGGGCGCTGGTAAGCCCCGCCGACAAGGCAAAGGGTACCGTAAGGCCGTCAGACATGCCCAGTACAATATCAGTAACTGTTTGCGGGCTATTAAAGTGTTTCTCGTTGGGTGTTGTCATTGTTTTATAATAATCTGCAAAAAATTAGTCGTCGTCGCCCTGTTGGCTGCCTGCATTGGCTGGTACTAGTTGCGTCGCGCCATCAACTTCCGTATGGCGAATTTTACCACCGTAATAGCCCGCGCGTGCCATAAGGCCAAACGCTACAACTGTAATGGCAAAGCAAGCAATAAAAACATTTTTGGCGGCAGGCAATTTGCGGCGTTCAACCACTAAAAAGCCTATGCAAAACAAGCCTGCCAGCATGTGTACTAAATTGGCCGGGCCTGCAGCATGTTCATGTGCTTCAAGGGCTGCTTTGCTAATGCCGGGCAGCTTTTCAACAACCTCTTCGGCGGTTTCGCCGGTTTGGTCAACAATAAATGATATTACGGCCAATATAATTACCATTATGGCGGTAATGTTTTTCAATCGGGCATCGTTTTTAAATACTGCCCATGCCATAAGGGCGGCTGCTATCAACGTTCCTACAATAGGAAAATGGTTGAGCAGCAAATGAAGGTGTGTTCCGTTCATAGCTAAAAAGTGTTTAATGATAAAAAATTACTGCATGCAAGGCGTGCAAAAATGGTATAATTAAACAGCTTTGGGGGGTTGCCAAATGGCAGACAGGAACTGCGATGAAATTAGTGTTTTATTTACAGGGTTTTGCACCGGTTTGCCTGTTATTTCAGGCTTTATAACAATCTCGGTATGGGCAGTGGGGTTGGCGTTTGTAGTTGTAGGCGATATAAAATCGGCTACTGATTTAAATGGAAGCTGTTGGTCGCGCTTATCATCAGCATCAGCCCCATCTTCCTCCTCAAAATAATGCAGTTTTAAAAACGCAATTACCCCAATATTTTTATCAATTTGCTTATGCTCATAATAGTGCTGCACCAATACAGGCAGCTTAAACAGTTGCTGCAAAGGTGTAGCGGTAAATAGCACCGCCATTAAAAATAATATAACAGTAAATTGCCTCACTTACCTCAAATTTACAAATACATATCCGGTTAATGTATGTTTCAACATTAAGATAGACGGATTATAAATAAGAGGGTTTAAAGGTTACGACTTAAATCTACGGTAGACGTACACATCGTCGTCTTTTTGCACCGTTTGCTTTTCGCGGAACAAACCATTCTTTTCGGCCACCCGTTGCGACTTTACATTGCCTACATCTATTACCGATATAATGTTGTCAGACAGGTTGTTATCAAAGGCATAATTCATAAAAAACTTAGCAGCCTCGGGCGCGTAGCCTTTACCCCAGTGTTTAGGAAAGATATGGTAACCCACCTCCAGTTCGGGCATATCATCAATAACCTGTGCCAACAATCCACACAAGCCAATAAAATCGCCGGTGTGTTTATCAAGCAGCGCCATTAGGCCATAGCGCCCTTCGGCATAGCGGTTTAGTTGAAACGTTATCCAATGCAGCGGCGCGTCAATGGTTTCATCGCGGTAAAAGGTTATCATAAACTCCATAGCCTGCGCATCTTCCGTAAAAGGGCGCCAGGTTTCTACATCGTCCAAGGTAAGCGGGCGTATGGTTAACCGTTCTGTTTCGAGGTGTGCGGGAGGGTAATGCATGGGGCAAAGGTAAGAATATCTCCTCAAAACCTCTCCCTGTCTTGCTGCGCAATTCGCCCCTCTGGTCATACTAAGCGCAGTCGAAGTGTATGGAGAGGGGAAAGTCACGACGAAGGAGTGACAAGGGGTGAGGTTAGTTTTTACTGGCCCCTACCACCAATAGTGATAGTATATTTTGCACCGCTTGCATTTGCAAGATTTGTACAGGCACTTATGGTTACATTTTTGTACCTGAAATAATAGTTGCCCGGCAGCGATTTTCCGTAATCTTCCATCGTTGCGCCCTTGGCCCTAATTTCTGCAACCAATGCATCAAACTCCGCTTGCGAATTGGTGCCGTAGGATATAGCGGTTAAGCTATACGGAATGTAAATACCATGTTGCCCCCAGGTATAACTCAAATAGGTATGTTGCTTGATGGCAGTGTCTTTTAATGCAAAGGTATACACCATATAATCATACGTATTGCCTACATGGTTTATACCAAATGCCTCGCCTTTAAAGCCCAATTGGTGGGCATAATCAGTAATGGCTGCTGTATTGGTATCGGTGTATAGCTTAATCAACTTAGCCATTGTAGGCGGCTTAGTTTGGGCTTGGGCTGAGAGTGTTAGGACAGATGCTATAACGAGTAAAAGGTGTTTCATACACTAAGGATGCAGGAAGGTATTAAATTGCACAGCCTACCAATAATTACCATTAAAGCTAATGGTATACTTTGCCCCCCTGCCGGTAGTATTTATGTAGGTTGAAATCTTCATATCAAAATAATTATACAAGTGGTAGTACGGGTCGCCATCTTTGTAAAAAAACTCTTTAGCGCCAAGTGCTTTAATTTCATCAACCAGTGTATCAAATTCGGTTTTAGAAGAAGTATAATAGGAAATAGAAACCATTAGTGGCCACTGATTCATGGCATAATGATGCCCCGATAAATACACTATGGAACTTTTGTTAGACGTGTCTTTCTTTGTATAAGTCTCGCCAGCATACTCATACATATTGCCAATTTGAGGCGTAGAAGTATGTTCTGTATACCCAAGCGAATCAGCATAGGCACTGATATTTATATCGCTATCTCTTAGTAGCTCAAGAAGCCTTATAACAGAAGGTGTTTGGGCGCTGGTGCTTAGGGTAAATAGCGTGAATATAAAGAGTAAAAGGTGTTTCATACACTATAGATGCAGGAAGGGAGGGGATTGCATAAGGGGGGAGTTAGGTTTTTTCAATTGGTTTTCTTAAATCGGCAACTAAATTATTTATGGCTTTATTAAAATTATCAGCATTATATTTTGAATCAATAAATACCGAAAAATCCAATACGTTATATTCTTTCAGCCATTCTATATTAGCAATCCACTCGTCGGCAACATCTTTTTTATATTTGCGGATATTTCTGATAAAATCTTCGTCAAAAACACTTTTATCTATGGCAATAGGAAATAAAATTTCTTTCCATAGCTGACCTTCTTTTTTTCTAGCCTCGCTTAATTCATAATGGCAGGCTACACTTTTTAAAGAATCTTCTGAGCAAATAAATATCACTCTTTCATTCTCTTGGATTCCCTTGTACATAATATCTTTCGTACGCTTTCCTCCAGGTGCATCTTCGGGCCAAAACCATGTTTTTACACCCTTTAATAACAAACTTTGGCTTAACTGTCTGGCAAAATCAATATTTTTAAAGCTAAAAGAAATAAATACGGTTTCATATTTTATTTCAAGGAAACAATCAGACACATATACTTGTATGTCATCTCCATTAATGTTGAATAGTTCTTTTAATATTTTACTATTTAGTTTTTCACTTATTGACAACGATTGCAAGTCAATATAATTAGGCGAATCACAAGTTACATCTGCAAAAAAATGGTTTTTCAATACTGATGATACAAAGGAGTTTGCTATAATTTTAGTATTTACAAATGAATATTCTATATGTGATTCAAAAGAAATCAAAGAAGAATTAAGAATGGAATCAATAAATAAAAAGTATGGAGATTTTTTGTTTCTATTATCTGGTCTGTTATTATTTAATTCACATTTAACAATTGCTGTATTAATACATTTTATTGTATTTATATAGTTACGTTGAAATTCGGAATAATATACATTTCCACCTTCTATAATTAGACTTATAATATCACATTCGTTAAAATGGCAAGAATTTAAATGGGACTTAGAGAAAGTCGTATTAATAAAGGTACATCTTAAAAAAGTACATGTCGTTAATTGGCATAACGAAAAATTCACATCAATAAAAATCACTGATTCAAAAAGACAATTTCCAAACTCAATTAATTGAAAATTGACCTTTTCCACATTATTATACCCAAAACTAAATTGAGAAAAAATAAGCTTCGAAATATTACAATTATTAATATTGTGTCGGTCTACATGAAGAAGATTTTCTAATAATCCAGTAAAATGATTTTTAACATCGGGTGGATTAATGCCAAAATAAGCTATTAGGTCTTCTTGTTGATTTATTACATCCATACTACAAATATCGCGATTAATTTCACGCGCCAGCCGCGTTAGGGATAGTAGGGAGCTCCTGCGACCGGATAGCCCGGGCCGAGTGCAACGAGGTAACGCCCAAAAAACTCCCCCGCCCTTCGGGCACCCCCTCAGGAGGGGGATTTTAAATCCAACAGATTTTTATCAACGTTGATAAAAATCCGTCTCACGAAATTGAAAAATGGGTACTTTTAAAAAGCATCAAAAAAAATCGTTTTTTATGCAGTTTATTTTCGTTTTTGAATGTTTTTATGCAGTTTTTATTCGTTTTTTAACGCTTTTTGTAGGGTAAATTCGGTTTGAATAGCTAATAAGGGCCATACATCACCGCAATAGGTGTACAAAAGCAACTGCACTTTACCTGCTATTAGCGCAAAGTAGTAGCAAAAGGCAAGCGGTTGTGTACAACTTGGCTACTTGACTTGTATGATAGTTTAGCACTTTTAAACTAACGCAATAGCCTCATATACTAACAGTTACAAGCTTGGCTTTAGGTTGCAGCAACTTAAATACTGCCGCAAATCAACATAAAAAGGCTGGATGTTGCGGGTATTCTGTATTACTGTGTAATACAAATACTCCCCCGCCCTTCGGGCACCCCCTCAGGAGGGGGATTTTTTTGTAGCTTCGCAGCAGGAATTGGAAAATTATGGATGTTGTAACCCCTTATAAATCGAAAAATAAAATACGTATAGTTACCGCCGCTGCGCTGTTTGACGGGCATGATGCCGCTATAAACATTATGCGGCGCATATTGCAGAGCACGGGCGCCGAGGTTATCCACCTGGGCCACGACCGTAGCGTTGCCGAGGTTGTGAATTGCGCCATACAAGAGGATGCCAATGCCATTGCCATTACATCGTACCAGGGCGGCCATGTGGAGTATTTTAAGTACATGTACGATTTGCTGAAAGAGCGCGGATGCAGCCATATCAAGCTGTTCGGGGGTGGTGGCGGTGTTATTTTACCCAACGAAATTGCGGAATTACAAGCCTACGGCATTACTCGCATATACAGCCCCGATGATGGGCGTAGCATGGGTTTGCAGGGTATGATTAACGATTTGCTGCAACAGTCGGATTTTGCAACGGGAGACAAGTTGAACGGCGAGCTGAAACACTTGTCAGCAAAGGATCACCACAGCATTGCACGCCTTATATCGGCTGCTGAAAACTTTGAGAAAGAGAGCAAAAACACTATTGACGAAGTAGACATATTAGCTGCCAAATCGAAGACTCCCGTACTAGGCATTACCGGCACCGGAGGTGCAGGAAAATCAAGCCTTGTAGACGAAGTAATGCGCCGTTTTTTGATGGACTTTCCGGATAAAAATATCGGCATTGTTTCGGTTGACCCTTCGAAACGCAAGACTGGCGGGGCTTTGCTCGGCGACCGTATCCGCATGAACTCTATACGAAATGAGCGTGTATACATGCGCTCGTTAGCTACGCGCCAAAGCAATTTAGCCCTTAGTAAATACGTGCAAGAGGCTGTAAATGTGCTTAAAGCAGCCAATTTTGACCTGGTAATTTTAGAGACTTCGGGTATTGGGCAAAGCGATACCGAGATACTGGAACATAGCGATATGAGCCTCTACGTGATGACGCCTGAATATGGCGCTGCCACTCAGTTAGAGAAGATTGACATGCTTGATTTTGCTGATGTAATTGCCCTAAATAAATTTGATAAACGCGGCGCGTTAGATGCCTTGCGCGACGTGAAAAAGCAGTACAAACGCAACCACCAGTTGTGGGATACGGATGATGAGCAACTGCCTGTGTTTGGTACCATTGCATCGCAGTTTAACGACCCCGGAATGAACCGGCTGTACAAGGCTTTGATGAATGCTTTGGCTGAAAAGACAGGCGCTCCGCTAACATCTGACTACCATGTATCGGATGAAATGTCGGAAAAGATTTACATTATACCACCCGCCAGAACCCGCTACCTGAGCGAGATTAGCGAGAACAACCGCAAGTACGACGAGTGGGTAGTATCACAAGGCGAAGTGGCGCAAAAACTGTTTAGTTTGCGTAAGTCTATTGAAACATTACAGCAATCAAAAATTGAAGATAAAGACCGTTTGATAAAAGGCTTGGAAGAGGCCTATGCCACCATAGAACTGAGCTTTGACGGCTACAACAAGAAGATTTTAGAAACGTGGGAGCAACGCAAAAGCAACTACGTTAGCGAATATTATGTTTACAAAGTACGCGGCAAAGAGCTGAAAATCAAAACGCATACCGAGAGTTTATCGCACCTGCAAATACCAAAGGTTGCAGTGCCTAAATACGAAAGCTGGGGCGAGATTTTGAAGTGGAATTTGCAAGAAAACTTCCCCGGTGAATTCCCTTATACAGCGGGGGTTTTCCCCTTTAAGCGCGAGGGTGAAGACCCTACCCGTATGTTTGCCGGCGAGGGTGGCCCCGAGCGCACCAACCGTCGGTTTCACTACGTTAGTTTAGGCATGCCTGCCAAGCGTTTGTCTACCGCGTTTGATAGTGTTACGCTGTACGGCCACGACCCTGCTATACGCCCTGATATTTATGGCAAAATAGGCAACTCGGGTGTATCAATTTGTTGTTTGGATGATGCCAAAAAACTGTACTCAGGGTTTGATTTGAGTGACCCGAAAACGTCGGTGTCTATGACCATCAACGGACCAGCTTCTATCATCACTTCATTCTTTATGAATGCCGCTATTGACCAAGCTTGTGAGAAGTATATCATAGCAAATAAATTAGAAAAAGACATAGAGAAAAAGCTGAAAGAATTGTGGGATGATAAAGGCTTGCAACGCCCATCATACCAAGGTGAATTACCTAAAGGCAACGACGGTTTAGGCTTGATGCTACTGGGCATTACGGGTGATAAAGTTTTGCCGAAAGACGTTTATGAAAAGATAAAAGCAGAGACCTTAGCCGCCGTGCGTGGCACAGTACAAGCGGATATCCTGAAAGAAGACCAGGCACAAAACACCTGCATTTTTAGCACGGAATTTAGCTTGCGATTGATGGGCGATGTGCAGCAATATTTCATTGACCAAAATGTGCGTAATTTTTATTCGGTGTCTATATCGGGTTACCACATGGCCGAAGCGGGCGCCAATCCTATCAGCCAGCTTGCATTTACCTTGGCAAACGGTTTTACGTATGTTGAGTATTACCTAAGCCGCGGCATGGATATAAATAAGTTTGCACCAAACTTATCGTTCTTTTTCTCTAACGGTATTGACCCTGAATATAGTGTTATAGGCCGCGTGGCACGCCGCATTTGGGCCAAAGCCATGAAGAATAAATATGGCGCTGATGAACGTTCGCAGATGTTGAAATACCATATCCAAACATCGGGCCGCTCGCTGCATGCACAAGAGATTGACTTTAACGATATACGCACTACGCTACAGGCATTGTACGCTATTTACGATAACTGCAACAGCCTTCATACCAACGCTTACGACGAGGCTATTACCACGCCAACCGAAGGTTCTGTGCGCCGTGCAATGGCTATCCAACTTATCATAAATAAAGAGTTAGGTTTAGCTAAAAATGAAAATCCGTTGCAAGGCTCGTTTATTATTGATGAGTTGACTGAACTTGTTGAAACTGCTGTATTATCAGAATTTGATAGCCTTACAGAACGTGGCGGTGTTTTAGGCGCGATGGAAACCATGTACCAACGCGGCAAAATACAGGAAGAAAGTTTGTATTATGAAATGCTGAAACATACCGGGGAGTTCCCGATTATTGGGGTGAATACGTTTTTATCATCAACCGGTTCTCCAACAGTATTGCCTAAAGAGGTTATCCGTTCTACCGAGGAGGAGAAGGAATTCCAAATACAAATGTTGGAGCGTTTGCACAAAGGCAACGAGGATAAACGCCCTGCATTTATTAAGGAATTGCAACAGGCCGCTATACATAACCACAATATGTTTGAGAAGCTGATGGAAGCCAGCAAATACTGCTCGTTGGGTGAAATTACTTACGCACTATTTGAGGTTGGCGGGCAGTATAGGAGGAATATGTAATGTTGATTTAGCTAATTGAAAGATGCAAAGATTATTTCTGTTTATATTAGTTTCTTCTATGCTTTTATCTTGTAATAAAGGCAAGAAATTTAATAGCGAAGAATGGAAGCACCATGATGTATTAGCAGGGTCTCGACTATCAATGGTTGATGATTTAATTGGCAGCAAAATTCTAATCAGTAAATCAAAAAACCAGGTTGTTGATTTGCTGGGGGAAAATGAATTTAGCGATGCTTTTGGATATTCAGTTTGGTATAAATCTGAGTTTTTAGGCGTTGATCCAATAGAGAGGAAAGACTTAATTATAAATTTTAGTCCTGATTCAATAGTAAGAGATGTTATTCTTGAAGGATGGAAATTAGATGAAGACGGTAACATTATTAAAGTATCATCGAAGGATTTGTAATTACTAAACTCTTACCGCTAGTGAGATTCCCGCCTGCGCGGGAATGACATTAACCTTTGCGCTCTTTGCGGTAAATAATCCCTCCCATTTTGCTTACAGCAAAATGGTACTCCCTTTATAAGGGAGAGCTTTAAAAACCGATTTATTACAAATTATCGTAGGTATACACAGGGTCAATGTAGCTGTTGGGTGGTAGCTCAAAAATAGTTTTTAAAATACCATCGTGTAGGCTGTATACCAAACCGTGTAGGTGTGGGCGCTTATTATATTTCCAGGCCTTTTGTACAATAGATGTTTGGGCCAGGTTTATTACTTGCTCTTTTACATTCACCTCAACCAACCGGTTGGTTTGACTTTCCTCATCGGGCAGGGCTTGTATTTCCTCGCGGTAGTCGCGGTACACATCTTTAATGTTGCGCAGCCATTTGTTAAGCATACCGTGGCTTTGGCGTGTAAGGGCCGCTTTAACACCTCCGCAACCGTAGTGGCCGCAAACAATAATATGTTTTACCTCAAGCACCTCAACGGCATATTGCAATACGCTAAGCAGGTTAAGGTCGGTATGTACTACAAGGTTGGCAACGTTGCGGTGTACAAACATTTCGCCGGGGTCGGTATTGGTAATTTCATTTGCCGGTACGCGGCTATCAGAGCAGCCTATCCATAAAAATTCAGGACGTTGTATCTTCTCTAAGCGTTCAAAAAAGTCAGGGTCATCCTGTACCTTTTCCTGCGCCCAGGCTTTATTTTCAAGCAATATTTTTTCAATACTATTCATTTGTATGTACGGTGGTGGTTTCTTGTTGAAAATGGTCGTGGCCGTTTTTAGCGGGCTTAAACTCAACCTTAATATTTTTTAATTGTGCATGTTTAGTAAAATCAATTACATCATCTACAATATCGCCATCAATAAAATTTGATTTTGATGCATCAATTAACACATAACTATTTGCCGGTATACTTTCAAGCCACTTGCGCACGGCTAGCTTGTTAAGGAATGAAACCTCGCTGCGAAAACGGATTAAATATTTATCACCATCCTGTGCGGTAAAAATGGCCTTTTTAAAATTGCTGCGGATAACAAAAAACAAGCCCGACAGTATGCCGATGATAATACCTATCAGCAAATCGGTACGGAGTATAGCCAAAATGGTAATTATAAAAGGCAAAAACTGCGGCCAGCCTTTGGCATACAACTCTTTAAAAAGAGAGGGTTTGGTTAGCTTATAGCCCACAAACAATAGTACACCGGCTAATGCCGAAAGCGGTATAAGGTTTAATAAATTGGGGATAAAGGCAACGCACACCAACAGCAAAACACCATGCAAAATGGCGCTTAGTTTAGTACGTGCCCCGGCACTTACGTTGGCCGAACTGCGCACAATTACAGCCGTAACGGGCAAGCCGCCTATAAGGCCCGATACGATATTGCCTGTGCCTTGGGCTACCAACTCGCGGTTGGGGGGCGACATGCGCTTGTAAGGGTCAAGCTTATCGCTGGCTTCAAGGCTTAACAACGACTCTAAACTGGCTACAATGGCAATGGTAACGGCTGTTATCCAAACATCTACATTGCCAAGGTACTTTACATCGGGAAAGGTAAAAAATGAGCCAAACTCAGCAAACGATTTGGCAACGGGAATAGCCACCATATGCTCTGCACGTACTGCCAAATGAGGCCAGTATACCTGGTATAAAATATTTATGCCTATGCCCGCCAACACCGCCACCAGCGAACCTGGTAATAGCGATAATACTTTGTTTCTTTTAAAAAATGATGTTTCCCAAGCTATAAGGATAAGGATAGCAACAATGCCAATAAAAAAGGTGCTTGGGGTAATGTGGTTTAAGGCTTCCCAAATTTCGCTAAATGTGTTCTGCTTGTCGGGCTGCTCAAATTCCTCATCGCCCATAAAGTCGGCATCTGAACCCAACAAGTGGGGAATTTGCTTTAAAATAAGCAGTAATCCAATAGCAGCCAACATGCCTTTAATAACGGCAGCGGGTATATAATCGCCCAAAAAGCCAGCTTTTAGTTTGCCAAATACTATTTGCAATATGCCCGCCATTACTACGGCCAATATAAAAGCTTCGTAAGCAGGCAGTTTAGCAATAGCTGCGGCTACTATAACTGTTAGACCGGCAGCAGGGCCGCTAACACTAAGTTGCGAACCACTTATTGCCCCTACAACAATGCCACCCACTATGCCGGCAATAAGGCCTGCAAAAAGGTTGGGGGCGTTAGAGCCTAAGGCTATACCCAAACACAATGGCAGGGCTACTAAAAACACCACCAATGCAGCAGGTAAGTCTTGCTTTAAGCTACTAAATATGCTGTTTTTATTGCTCATACGCCTATTTAAACCAATTTCAAGTTGCAATAATACGAAATGACAGAACGAGGGGACGATAAACTTTGTTTATTTGTTTTTAGTAAAAGGGGTAATATCAGCTAAAGCATGCCATAGTAAAATGTAAATCTCATTAAAAAAGGCAGGGTGAAAAATTAATTATTGCCGGGTTAAAATATTGCTGCCAATGCGTACGTTTACATAAAAAACAACCCCCAACACCATGAGTGTCAATAACTGGTTCCGCCAATCGCCTACCGTAAAATTAATTGCTATTGCTATTCTTACCTTATTGCTGCTTATACCGGCAGCACTAATTAACAGCATTGTTAGCGAGCGTGAGAATACCGGCCAAAACGCCGTGCGCGAAATAAGCGCCAAATGGGGGCAGGAACAGTATATTACCGGCCCTTTTATATCAGTACCATACAAAGACGATAGCGGAAAAATTGACTACCTATACTTTTTGCCTGATAAGCTAAATATTATTGGCAACCTTACACCCGAAGTGCGCCACCGCGGCATATACAAAGCGGTGCTATACAATACCAAGCTTACCATAAAAGGCAGTTTTGCCAAACCCGTAGCCGATTTTGTTGGTGTAGCCCCCGAGAAAGTTTTGTGGAAAGGTGCTACCATAAATATGGGCATTAGCGATTTAAAGGGCATTAAAAAAACCGTTGTAATATCAGTAAACGGCAAAGGCATTACTGCCGACCCTGCCACTGCCGAGCAGGTGTTGCCTAATACAGCAGTAGTTGAAGAAAACACCAACAGCCGCGATAATAGCAGCAGTTTCAGTTCATCTAAATCATATACGTACGAGGCTAAACCCGGTATGGCATCAACGGATATTGCCAGTTCGGGTATATCAGCAGGGCTTGATGTAACCGCTGCCGAAGCATTGGATTTTGAACTAGTGGCCGATATCAATGGCAGCTCGGCATTGTTCTTTACTCCATTAGGGAAAGAAAATACGGTAGAACTAAACTCTACCTGGGGCGACCCTAGTTTTGACGGGGCCTTTTTGCCCGATACCCACAATATTACGACCACAGGCTTTAATGCCCAATGGAATGTGTTGCACCTAAACCGCAACTACCCGCAAAAATGGGTGGGTAGCAAATACAGCGTTAGCGACTCTAACTTTGGGGTTAAACTTATCTTTCCGGTTGACCATTACGACAAGGCGCACCGCAGCGGAAAGTATGCCATTATGTTTATTGCCCTTACATTTTTAGTTTTCTTTTTAACCGAAATTTTGAGCAAAACACCTATCCACATTATTCAGTATTTCTTAACCGGTTTGGCACTGTGTGTGTTTTACCTGCTGCTTATTTCACTGTCTGAACAGCTTGGGTTTAACACCGCTTACTTAATTGCAGCACTTAGCGTGGTAGCGCAAATTACGCTCTACTCCTACTCTTTTATAAAAAAGAAACGCAGCGCAACCATTGTGTTTTTTACGTTGGCAATGCTATATGGCTTTTTATATACCACGCTGCAAATAGAAGAGTTCTCGCTACTACTGGGTAGTATAGGGTTGTTTGTGGTGCTGGCGCTTACTATGTATTTATCAAGAAAAATAGATTGGAACAACCTGGGCGGTACTACCCCGCCGCCACCTGCCAATGATGTTAGCTAATATCATGTATTCAATCATAATACTATGCAACATTAAAATGGGCTAGTTAGCAACCCAACAATGGCTAACTATTTATCATTGTGGTGATAAATATTTTTTAGGCTTTAGGTATTCAATGCAAATCATTTGTTAATTTGCGGTAAAATGCGGCATTGTGTAGGTTGTAAAAATGTACATTATGCCTGTTCTCCAGCTTTTGATTTGTCGCGTTTGATAACTAAAAAACCATAAAATGAAAAAATCATTACTCCTTATGTTATTTGTAGTGGCTGCTGTTGGCGGCGCTACAGCACAATCGTTTATTGACCGTTTATCAACGGTAACCACCAACCTAAAAGGCTGTACCACCGCCGATGCCCAATTAAAAGTTTATGGGCACGATGATATGGACCACTTTTTAAAATCGGGGGTTAGCTTTGAGTTGCTTAACATGTCGTCTATCAAAGACAAAAACAAAGTAAATACCATTAAAGTAAAAATTACTTACGATTACGACAACTCATCAAACGTTGGCCTTATAGGTTATTTGCCTGTTACCGCTACCAGCTTTAACCAGTTTTACAACAGCGGCTTATCAAAAATTATGTACGATTACAAAAACCTTTTACCAACGGTTGCTACCGGCTGGAAAGGTGAAGTAACGTTTGAAGGCCTTACCTTGCGTATGAACTCGTTTGAAGACATTGACCCACCACTTTCAACCGGAACTAAAATTGAGCTTTTAAATAGCAAAATGATTCGCACACACGATTGTATTTCATTGTGTGTAGCTAAAGTAAAAGTGCTTGACGGCCCACACACAGGCAAAGTAGGCTACTTATACCCTGCCCTTACCACGTTTGATACCAAAATGGATTACCCGGGTATGATTATTACCGGCCCACCTACCACTACGGCTAAAACAACTACCCCTACAACTGTTGAAGACTATGGTGCATTACCTAATTATCCATCCGAGCGTACCGGCATTACCGGTACTGTGGTATTATCAACCGGTGCTTATGCCTATGAAGATGATGGCGTATGGGCTGCCGAGGTAAAATTACCTGAAAACGCAACATTTGTTGTGCTAAATAAAAAAGTGTTTTACGATGATTTAAATACCGACTACTACATTAAAGTAAAAGTAACGTACGACCCTAACGGCACTTACACCGGCAAAACTATGTACATCACTATTCTTGACACATCGCTTAGCAGCCGTTTTTCACAAACACAAAGCGAGACAACAATAAACTAGTGCTACAAAGCTTTAGTGGCTTATTGTATAAAACGTAATTTGATTTTTATAAAAGCTGATATGAAAAAATACATAGTATTGTTATTGGTGGTAGCCGGTATAAGCAGCCTTAACGCCCAATCGTTTATAAACCGTATACCCACCGTTGTTACGGGTATTAAAGGCTGTATTAAAACGTCTTCGCAACTAAAAGTGTTTGGGCACGATGATGAAACACATACGGTTAGCAGCAGCGTATCGTTTGAGTTGCTTAACTTTACAACCATCAAAGACAAAAGCAGAGCCGCTACCATAAAAGTTAAAATTGTTTACGATTACAGCAATTCTGCCAACAACGGTTTAGTAGGATATATACCAGTATCGGCTACCAGCCTTGCGCCTTTTTACAGCGAGCAGGCCGGAAAGATAACCATCAACTTTAAAAACATTATACCCACCCAAACTACCGGTTGGAAAGGTGTTGTAACCTTTGATGGGTTGCCTTTTTGGGTAAACGGTTTTACCGATACTACCACCAACCTGCCTAAAGGCACTAAGGTAGAATTGCTAAATAGCAAAATGGTGCGCACCTACGATTGCCTTGAACTTTGCTACGCTAAGTTTAAAGTGCTTGATGGCCAATATGTAGGTAAAGTAGGCTATGCTTACGCTGCCTTAACCGATTTTGACACCAAGATGGATTATCCGGGCTTAGTTATTACCGGCCCGCCACCGGTAGCTTCTGCATCAACCAATACTAACGTTGGCGATGCAGGCTCATATGATTTGCCCACCTACCCTACCGAGCGCACCGGCATTACCGGCACTGTAAACTTAGCCTATGGCGCAATAGGATATGAAGATGGTACCGATTGGTTAGAAGACATTACGCTGGGCGAAAAAACAACCTTTGTGCTATTAAATAAAAAGGTGTTTTTAGATGCCGTAACCGGCGAATACTTTATTAAAACAAAAATTACTTACGACCCCACAGGAACATATACCGGCAAAATAGTATGGCTAACCATACTAGACACCGACCTTTATACCCGTTTTAACCAAAACGATGCTAACCCTGTGGTAAACTAGGTATCAAATAAATTTAATTGCCCGTGTTCATCGGGTACCCTAAAGGCCGTCAAATCTAACTCAACAGATTGGCGGCCTTTGCTTTTTATGTGCTTGTTTACCGAGTGCTTAAACATCTGCGAAATAGACTCCACAATTTTTCCTTCGCCGCGCATGCGGGTGCCAAAACGGCTATCATTTAATTGCCCGCCGTGGGCTTCGCTAATTTGATTTAATACCTTCTCGGCCCTATCAGGGTATGCCTTATGTATCCAGTCGCTAAAAATGGGCCCAATGGCACCGTTTAGGCGCACAATGGTATAGCCTGCCATAACTGCACCATGGTCGGCAGCGGCTTTTATCAATGCAGGCACCTCATCGCTGTTTAAACCGGGAATGATTGGCGCCGTCATAATGCCTGTAGGTATGCCCGCTTTAGTAAGTTCTTCAATTACCTGTAAACGCCTTTTGGCAGTAGCGGTGCGCGGTTCCATTTTTTGGCGCAAATCTTCTTTAAGCGATGTAATGGAAACCATTACACTTACCAGTTTCAACTTAGCCATTTCCGCCAAAATATCTTTGTCTCGCAGTATAAGCGCGTTTTTGGTAATCATACCTGCCGGATGCCGAAATTTTAGCAGCACCTCCAGCATTTGGCGGGTAAGCTGCATCTTACGCTCCAGCGGTTGGTAGCAATCCGTATTGCCCGAAAACATAATAGGCGATACTACCCAATTTTTGCTGCGCAATTGTTTCTCTAATATTTTAGGTGCATCGGGTTTGGCAATAATTTTTTGCTCAAAATCCATCCCTGCACTCAAGCCCCAATACTCGTGTGTATTGCGGGCGTAGCAGTATATGCAGCCATGTTCGCAACCCTGGTAGGGGTTCATAGAGTACATCATACCAATATCGGGGCTGCTAACCTTGTTTACTATTTTTTTAGGAAACTCCTCATACACCTGCGTTTTACGGTCAAGGTTCCACGGCTTGTCAATACCCTCAATATGCTCTTGCGCGTATGAGAGTTTTAAAAATTTATTTTGGGGGATGAGTTGCGCCCCACGCCCATGTATATATTCTTCGTTTTCTAAATTATCCATGTTACCTCACCCCTAGCCCCTCTCCTAAAGGAGAGGGGGATTTTATTCATTATCATTTCAAAAGCTGTGCACGCATATACATACCACTAGCACATGCTATGGCATACAAGGCGGGCAAAAGGCATCCTTACTGTTTGAGATTATTAATTACGAACTATAAATATACAACCTACAAAGCCAGTTTGTCAAGCCCGTTGATAAATTGTACGGGGTTGTAATTGAGCAGCTTTTGTGCTTTGGCAATACTAAAGCCGGTAGTTGGGGGGCGTTTTGCGGGCTGCTGCAAACTTGCAGATGCAACAGGCTCAATAAGCGAAGCATCAAGCGTATAAAACGCGGCGATTTGCAAGGCCATATCGTATACGCTTATAAGCGGCAGCGGGCCACTCAGGTGCCAAATTTTGTTGGTGTTTTTATCTAACAAATACTTTGTGGCTTGCACTATTCCAAAAGCTAAATCGGGCGCGTAGGTTGGGGTACGAAACTGGTCGTTTACTATGCGTATTTTCTCGCCCTTTTCTAATGATGTTTTTACCCACGTAACAAAGTTGGCGCGGTTCAATCCAACGGTATCGCCATACACCAAAACGGTACGCACAATAGCCCAATGCGGAAGTTGTTGTGTAATTTTTTCTCCTTCCAATTTGCTCCAACCGTAGTAGCTTACAGGGTTTGGAATAGCCTCTTCTGCATACGGCCCATTTTGGCCATCAAAAATAAAATCGGTAGAGATAAAAAGCATGCGGGCGTTAACTGCTTTGCAAGCATCGGCAACGTGTTGTGTGCCATCAATATTAACGGCATTGCACAGTGCTTTATCCGTTTCGCAAACATCGGGTGCGCTAATGGCGGCCGAGTGTATTACAACGCTTGGTTTTAGGGTTTCTATCAAATTAAAAAAGCCCTCTTTATCCCTAATATCTAATTGATAAAAATTTACGCCGGGCTGATTGATTTTATCGGGAGAAGAAGATGTTGCATGTATAGTAAAATCTGTCTTAGCAAAAGCCCTGATTAACTCTCGCCCAACAAGGCCGTTTGAGCCGGTAATGAGGATGGAAGGCATTAGCGTTCCAATATCAAATTTAACTGAATGTTTTTTTTGTCATACAGCGGCAGGTTTTCTTCTCCACAAACAATGTCTTTATTGGTAATAAAATAATAAAGCAGCTTTGGAGAAGATGCATAAGATGAATTTTGTGACTGGTGTAAAACAGTAGTAAAACCATTATGATAAAACCAATCGCAGGTTGCGCCTCTGGCATCTCCCAAATAATTATATTTTACATAATTATAAAATGCCCCTGTAATCCCATTAATATAAATTGTATTGGTAACACGGTCTATCTCTCCGTTTAAAAAAGCAATGCCTGAATCGTCAGAAATCACAACCTGTTCAAATTCAGAAGACACCCCTGTTTCCAACATATATATGCTTATGTTTTCAATTTTAATGGTGTTAATCTTCAGCGTCCATTTGCCGCTTAAATCATTGGCATTTACCAATGTATAAGGCCTTATTGTAATAGCCAGCTCTGTTGCAATATTATCGGTAAAAATATTGGCGCAATCAACCTTAAACAAGTTGCCCGAAGCTTCTTTAACCTCAATATTGCTATTGCTACTCATATTATTTTTAAGGTTCGAATCGATAATAATCCGCATAAGGTATATGCCAGCAGGCTTTGAGAAAACAACTTTTTCAGAAGCTTGGGTATTCATTTTCTCTCCATTTACAATAACCCAGAATTTATACCCTGTATTTGAAAAAACGGTAACATCTGACGCATGTAAAGTGGTTGTTATTGCAAATAGAATAAGTAAAATATAACGCATATAAATTTTAAGAGGGTTACAAATCCCACACCCGTGTGCGGCCGGGGCGTATGTAATTTTTCATGCGCAGCCAAAATGCCAGTATCATATAAATAATAACCGGCGACCCGATGGTTAGGAACGAGGTATAGATAAAAAACATACGGATTGGGCGTGGCTCCATGTGGAGCTTTTCGCCCAAATAAGTACATACGCCAAAGGCCTTATGCTCAAAATTCCGTTTAATTGCGCTTACCATTTTTTAATAAGTGAGTTCCAACACTGCAAAATAAGCATTTTTTTGCATCGCAGTACAAATTTTTTAATTCAATACCGGCTTGGGTTTGCTGTGCGCTGTTCATAGCAACATTTAAACCCTGCCAGCCTTTTACAATGATATTACTTTCCGGTTCGGTTTTAGCCAATAAACTCAATGCCCGCTCTTTGCTATAGCGCTCGTCCCTATCTATACCATAGGCAAACAGCGTAGGCACTATGGTATTGATTATTATATTATTTACAGACGATGCACCCATGTGTTTGGGCTTCTCTGCCGAAGGCTTATCAAACACATAATGCGTATCCCAATATTCCGATGCTTTTACATCAAAAAAGCCTTTTAAAGCAGCCGTGCGCTTAGTGTCCAGCATCTTAGCAAAAAGGCCGTTTGAATTGATGATAAGCGCGGCAAATTGCGCAATACGTATGGTAGGAAAATTATCGGGCCGCATGCGCGAAAACTTCCATATATGGCCCGGCAGTGTGGGCAGGTTATACTTGGCCTTTAAAAATTTAAACTCGGCTTTTAGCTTGTTGGGATATTCGTCTACAAACTCACTCTCCAGCAATCCAGCAACGCCAAACAGCAATGCTTCTATCTGCAGGTCGCTGTTTTTTTGGCGTGCCAATAAATTTTCGGGTATGCTGCGCGCCAGCAAAGCAAAGGGCTCGGCATTTACTTTAAAGCCAAAATTGGCTGCCATTAACTGATAAAATGTTTCCTGCCAACTGCCTTTGTTTGCAGCCAACACATCAAGCACTGCGGTCGATTTTCGTTCCAAGCGCTCAATAGCCAACCGTTCCAGCCAGCTTTCCATTATAAAAGGGTCAACGCGCGGCAAAGAACTTTCGCAGGGAATCCAGCCCTTTGCATCAGTAAACGTTTTGTAGGTATTGTAAAATTTAAGGTCGATGCGGCCTTTCAGTTCAATGGTTGCAACGGGGTTGTTCAGGGCATCGGCCAGTGGTTTATCATCATCAAAAACCACATGCAAAATAATATTTTTATAGGCATCGTCGGCACTATGGTTATGCCGTTGCCAGTCAGACGAACGGGTGTGTATCTCCACATTTCCAGCCCATGTAGTATCGCCAATTTTAACGCGGGCGTTAAAAAAATCGGGCCCTGCATTGGGGTTGTGCCCACCGCGCTGAATAACGGTAACATCGTCGCCGGTGGTGGTTTTCAGGTTGTTTAAATCAAACAACCCAAATTTCCATATATAGTGCAGAAAGTCTTCGTTCATGGCGATGTAATTATAAAAGGAAAATAAAAACCATCCACTTAAGCATTCTTTTTTAATTCCCAGCGCCATACAAGCCCATCGTCAGGGTCTTCAAATGTCTCTATTTTCTTCATGCCGCAACGCTGCAAAACCATACACGATGCATTTTCTTCGGCCAATGTGTGCGCCTGCACCATTGTTACCTCAGCATGACTAAAAGCAAAATCAATCAATGCCTTTGCAAACTCAGTAGCCAAGCCCTTGTTGCGATAGCTCTCTGCTACCTCATAACCTATTTCAACCATACCATTTTCATTGGGCGCGCCTTTAAAGCCGCAACTACCTACCAAAATATTTTCGGCCTTATATATGGGCAAATACGACCACCACATAAACTCACCGCGTACTTCATTAAGCCTTTGCAGCGTAAAGCGGAATGCGGGTTCGCCAAACTCCGTCCATTTAGCGGGTATGTTTATTTTTAATACGTTTTTAATGGCTTCATCGCCGGTTAACACCGCCTCGGTAATTTCTTTGGTGCAAGCAATCAGGCGTAGCCTTTCTGTTTCAATATGCATTAATTTTTGGTTTTTTAGTATTCCGGCAAAAAATCTTCGTTGATGGTAAACCCAAAAATACAAATATGTAACTATTACCCAAATGTTAGGTATAACGCACCACACATCTAACCAAAAAAATTATGAAAGTGCTACCCATCTCTCTTATTTGCTTTACCATTTTGCTTGCCGCCTGCGATGCCCGCGAAACGCGCGTAAACGATAAAGAAGATTTAGAAAAAGGTCAAAAGGTTTCTACTGAATTTTTAAACCATCGCAAAGCGCTTGAGCTTGATAAAGCAATGGAGTTAACCCTTATAAAAAAGGATGACGCACAATATGCCCAGCACATTTCTAACTTTAAAAAAATTGAAGCTGCATCGGGTAATATTATTGAGTTTAAGTTAGATTCTGCACGCAGCAATATTATTAAAGAAGGGCATGAAATGACCGGCGAAATAAAACTAAGCTACACCGTAACCTACGACCATGGCCGTGCCAATGAAGACTACTATATGAGCTACGTAAATGATGAATTGAAAATAATGCAGTACATCATTAATATGTAAACTTGTTGCATATTGCAACGCTTAAAAATTCAAAAACGCATACTGTGTATTGCATAGAAACAGAAAATCTAACGTATAAATTTTCGGGTGGCGATGTTGTGCTAAACAACATTAACCTACAAGTGCCAACTGGTGCTATTTACGGCTTTTTAGGCCCTAACGGCGCGGGCAAAACCACTACCCTGCGGTTGGTATTGGGCTTGCTAAAAAAACAGCAGGGCACTATTAAAATTTTTGATAAAGAGTTTGACAGCAACCGTGTAGAGATACTGAAAAACATAGGGTCGCTGATTGAGGCCCCATCGTTATACGCACATTTAACAGCCGTTGAAAATTTAAAAATTTGGCAGAAAATTTATCAATGCCCTAATGAGCGTATTGCTGAAGTACTAGCAATTGTTGGCCTTGCAGATACTAAAAAGAAAAAAGCAGGCAAATTTTCGCTTGGGATGAAACAGCGCTTGAGTATTGCTGTTGCCCTGCTGCACAACCCCAAATTGCTAATATTGGATGAGCCTACCAACGGCCTTGACCCTAACGGCATTATTGAGGTACGCGAGTTGCTTAAAAAGCTGAATAAAGAGTTAGGCACCACCATCGTAATATCAAGCCACCTGCTGGCCGAGATTGAACGGATGGTAACCCATGTGGGCATTATACACAAAGGTTCAGTGTTGTTTCAAGGCACGTTAAATGATTTGCATTTAAAGCAAACCCAATCGTCAACCGTAAAATTTACTACTGATAATGCAGCCAAAACAAAAGAGCTTATTGCTGCGCAAGGATTAAAACCCGTGCAAAGCAATGGTGCGGTAAGCATGCCTGCTGCTGAAAAAGAAGTGATTGCAAAAATTAACGCCAACCTTGTAAACAGCGGCATACAGGTATACGAAATAGCCGTGGTTAAAAATGATTTAGAAGCAATATTTATTGATTTAGTAAAAAACTAATATGGTTTACTTACACAGCCTGCAAAGCGAATGGCTTAAAACAAAGCGCAGCACATCATTCTGGATATGTGTAGTAGGGGGATGTTTTATTCCATTAATACAGATGGGTGCATTTTTACACACCGAGTATAGCATCAACTCGTTTCCTACAATGCCCGGTATATGGCAAATGCATTACAACCAAATGTGGAGCAGCATGCTATCGTTTTTACTACCCATGACTATTATTTTATTTGCCAGTTTAATAACCCAGTTAGAATATAAAAACAACACCTGGAAACAGCTACATACCACGCCACAAAGCTTTACCATGGTATTTATTGCTAAGCTATCGGCTATATTGTTAATGATATTACAGTTCTTCATCTTCTTCAATATTGCTGTAATAGCGGTAGGCTATTTATCTACCCTGCTAATAGATGGCGCTATGCCTAAAGAATCGCTACCAGTATTGGCTATACTAAAAAGTAACACTAAAATTTTCATTACCATATTGCCGCTTGTTGCCGCACAATACCTAATTAGCCTACGCTTTAAAAACTTTTTAGTGCCGGTTGGCATTGGTTTGTTAATGCTGGTTGCAGCACTTATTTTAGCCAATTTGTGGAAGTATGCCTACCTACTACCGGCAGCATTTTGTGTAATGAATGTTATTCCTATGGCACAAGCTAATGTTCCCGGTAATTATTACGCTACCGCAGGCATATATTTTGTTATTATCACCGCGCTAAACTACCTGCTATACATCAATCGCAGCGAAAAAGGTTAAACCGTTTTACTTTTTTGGTGCTTGTTTGCTCCATCGGAATGGCGGGGCTAATTCTCCTTTTTCAGATGATTCCATTAGTTGCGCTAAACGCTTCTCTTTAGTCGCATCCTGCTTAGCACTTTCAACCCAATGGCCTGCTGTTTTTTGGTACGATGGCGTTTGCCTGCTAAACCATTCCCAAGCTTTTTTATTTTTTTTGAATCGGTTGATATTCTCTTCCAGCAGCCCATTATTATCAGGCTTTTCAAACGCATATATTCCCGATTTTTCGGGCTTGCGGGCTTCAAAAGCTTTAATGCCAGCAGGTTGCATAAGGCCTAATTTTGTTAGGCGTTCAACATGGGCAATGTTTACGTTGCTCCAAATACTGTTGGGCTTGCGGCGCGTAAAACGTATGGTATAGCTTTCCTCATCAATACCCCTGCGCACAGCGTCAATCCAGCCAAAGCAAAGGGCTTGCTCAACCGATTCTGTCCATGTCATATTCTCTTTGCCTGTGCCTTTTTTGTAAAAGCCAACTATAATTTCGGTTTCCTTATCGTGGTTTTTTTCTAACCATTTACGGAATTGGGCGGGGGTGAAGAAATGGGGGTTCATTAATTAAATTAAAAAATGAAGGAATTAAAAAATAACAACGTAATGTCTTTGCTTCTAAAATCAGTCAATTATATGAATGGCTTGGGTTAGGGGTGGGGGAATTATTTTACCGCTGTTATCCACCAGGTATTGCCAAAAGGGTCTTTAACACCACTGCTGCGGCCGTAAGGTTGGTCGGCAGGTGGCATAAGCGATGTAGCTCCATTCTCTAATGCCAATTTATACGCAGCATCAGCATCGTCAACATACACAAAAAGCCCTGCAGTATTTACACCCCATTCGGGCATAGCGTTTGAGAACATAATGCAACTATCGCCAATGGTAACTTCGGCATGGCCAAAACTACCGTCGGGGTTGGGGTGGTGCATTTTATCTTTTGCGCCCAATACGGTTATCATAAATTGCTTAAGGGCTGCAGGGTCGTCAACTATTATATAGGGCATTACAGCCTGATATTCTTCGGGTATATTTAGGTTGCTCATGGTAGTTTGTTTAAACAAATATACTAGCAAAACTCTAAAAGAATTGATTTTGTTGGCTTATATTAAATCATGCTTTTTAATAGTAATTATCAATATATTAGCACAATAAAATAGTAAACCAATGCTCACATCCCTATCTAAATTAATGCGCAGCCTTTTAGTTGCATTGCTTTTATTAGCTACCACTGCTTACGGGCAAACTACGTTTCAAAAATCGTACGGCGGCACGTCGGAAGAATATATATACGCCGTTGAACAGCTTAGCGATGGCGGCTATATAATGTGCGGCCGCACCATTAGCAACACTATGAACAGCAGTTGGGACGCCTATTTGGTGCGCCTGAATGCCAGTGGCGATACGGTATGGACAAAAAATTACGGCAACGTAGGCTACGATGAATTTGAGAGCATAAAACCTACTGCCGACGGTGGCTTTATTATGACCGGGCAAACCGATAATGTGGATATTATTGGCGATGTTTATTTGGTAAAAACCGATGCCAACGGCGTTGTTACGTGGAGTAAAACGTATGGTGCCAGCGGTACTGCCGATTTTGGCTACTCGGTACGCCAAACAAGCGATTTGGGATATATTATTGCGGGCTACACCCTAAGTGTAGGTTCGGGCGGTAGGGATTTGGTGCTTATTAAAACCGATGCTACGGGTGGTGTTACATGGTCTAAAACCTACGGTGGTGCATCAGACGAAGAGGGCCGTTCTGTAGAGCAAACAGCAGACGGCGGCTATGTTGTTTCGGGCTATGCATCGAGTTATGGTAATGGTATTCAATCTTACCTTATCAAAACCACTTCAACAGGCACTGTTACATGGTCTAAAACCTTTGGCGGAAGCAACACAGAGGTAGGCTCATCGGTAAAACAACTAAGCGAT
>JANOCJ010000109.1:0-5924 GCA_031412115.1 Flavobacteriales bacterium | reverse complement strand
CGTAAGCGGTAATAGCTACCACCATAAACTTTAACACTACATCTTCGCGCACTTTATCCCAAGCGCCGCGTAGGGTTAACAGGCCGTTTATCATACCACCCCACGATGGGAAAATAAGCATGACAGAAAATACTACACCTAATGATTGGGCCCAGTCGGGCAAGGCAGTATACAACAAATGGTGAGGGCCGGCCCAGATGTAAAGGAATATAAGCGCCCAAAAATGGATGATAGATAGGCGGTATGAATAGACAGGGCGGCCAGCTGCCTTAGGTACAAAGTAATACATCAACCCTAAATAAGGTGTTGTTAAAAAGAAGGCTACCGCATTATGGCCATACCACCATTGCACCAACGCATCTTGCACACCAGCGTAAAAAGAGTAGCTTTTAAATAATGATATAGGAAGCTCGAACGAGTTTACCAAATGCAACACGGCAACGGTAACAAACGTGGCTATATAAAACCAAATAGCCACATACAAATGCTGCACGCGGCGTTTTATAATAGTGCCCACCATGTTGATGCCAAACACAACCCAAACAATGGTTATTAAAATATCAATAGGCCATTCCAACTCGGCATATTCTTTAACGGTTGTCCAGCCCATAGGCAGCGATACTGCTGCTAATACAATGATAAATTGCCAACCGTAAAAATTAATTTTGCTTAACGTATCGTTAAACATACGGGCTTTAAGCAAGCGTTGCAGCGAGTAGTATACACCGGCAAAAATACCGTTGCCCACAAACGCAAAAATTACCGCATTGGTATGCAGTGGGCGTATGCGGCCAAAGGTGGTAAACGGTAGGTTTAAATTTAGCCAGGGGTAATACATTTGAAAGGCAGCCAGTAAGCCTACCAACATGCCAATGACACCCCAAAAAACCGATGCAAATGCAAAGTTTCGTACTATCCGGTTGTCATATTCAAAACGTTCTAGTTCCATAGTGTTTATACTTTATCTGTAGTTTGTGAATTAGGATTTTTGTCGTCGAATAGCATGCGTACCGAAGGGGTATAATCATCATCGTACTGGCCACTTTTTACCGCCCATAAAAAGGCTACTAAAAACGTTGCCGCCACACATATACTCACACAAATCAATATGATTATTACGCTCATGTTGCCGCTTGTTTTATGGCACAAAAATACCTGAGCGGTAAAGGGTACGAAATGATACTGGTCAACCCCGGATATGATTTATATCAGGTTTTGAACAAACCATTATCTGCGGGAAATAATACGCGAGAAAACACCGGTACCAACTACGGCTACCAATACAGAGCTTATAGATGCTATGGGCATTAAAACAGCGGCCCATAAAGGGTTTAATACTGCCTTTGCACCAAGGTAAACGCCAAATATATTATACAGGCCCGATGCCGTAAAAGCGGCTATTATTACAAATTTTGTTACCCGTGCATAGCTTAGCAATGCCGGTATTTTTTCGAATGATTGGGCATCCAATATAGCATCGCAGGCGGGAGAGAAATTGTTGATATTATCAGATACTGCTATGCCTACATCGCTTTGTTTTAAAGCCCCGGCATCATTCAGCCCATCGCCCACCATTAATACCTTTTTGCCTTGTTGCTGTAACTGTTTTATAAATTCCAGCTTATCGCTAGGGCTTTGGTTAAAGTGCATTTCAGTAGCGGTACCAAACAAAGTTTGTAAGGAGAGGCGCTCGCCATCATTATCGCCCGATATAATATACACGGGATATTTTTTGCCCAACGTTTTGGCCAAATTTTCTAAACCGGTACGGTAATTATTTTTGATGATGAAATAGCAAACCGGCATCATATCAATAGTTACATATACTACCGATTGCCCAATACTATCAATGGGTTCAGCACCTGCAAATGCTGCCGAACCCACTTTAATTTCTTTACCATTTACAAGTGCAGCAATACCTTGGCCGGGGGTTTCAAAAAAAAGATTAGCCCCGTAAAAAGTATAGCCCTTTAAATAATCGTTTATCAATTTGCTAAGTGGGTGTGCAGAATGGCGCACTACCGAACGGATTAGCTGGTACTCTTCATCAACAACATCACTATTTGTAAGCGATGTTACTTCAATGCGGCTATCAGTATTCTGAGTAATGGTGCCGGTTTTGTCAAACACCACAGCATTTATGGCCGACATGTGTTCTATAACCTGTGCGTTTTTTAAATACAATTTATGTTTGCCCACCATACGCACTGCATTGCCCAGCGCAAAAGGCGATGCCAGCGCCAGCCCGCAAGGGCATGATATTATAAGGATAGCGATAAAGGCATCCATAGCCTTATGAATATTAGGGTACCAATACATGCCCGCCCCTATAGCCGATGCTAAAATAAATAGTGTAAACCATTGGCCTGCCTTGTTTGCCAAACGTGTAATGCCGCCGTCTTCGCTTACTTTGCGAAAGGTCTCATCATTCCACAAACGGGTAAGGTAGCTGGCAGAAACTTCTTTGGCAATTTTAAGTTCAATAGCAGGACCCTGTTGGCGTCCACCGGCATATACGGTTTCGCCCTTATGCTTTTCATTGATAATAGATTCGCCGGTAACAAAACTGTAATCAATATTGGCGTTGCCCGATACTAACACACTATCGGCGGGAATAACCTCGTGGTTGCGCACCACTATATTATCGCCAATTTTTAATTCAGATATTGGGATGCTTTGTTCAACATCTCCTTTTTTAAGCATTACTGAAACGGGGAAATACGATTTAAAATCGCGCTCAAACGATAGTGTTTGGTAGGTTTTGCTTTGGAAGGCGCGGCCTATCAACAAAAAGAAAATTAACCCGCATAGCGAGTCCATCCAACCCGGCCCTACCTGCCATACAATTTCGTACACGCTACGTATAAAGGTTATGCCCAGCCCAAGCGATACCGGCAAATCAATATTTAAGGTGCGTTGTTTAATCCCTTGGTAGGCCGATATAAATATATGCGATGCGCTGTAAAACACCGCAGGCAATGATAACAGCAGGCATAGCCACGAGAATGTTTGTTGCAAATCATTTGTTATTACACCCACGCCTGCCAAATATTCCGGAAAGCTAAGCATCATAATATTGCTTGCGCAAAAGCCTGCTACGCCTACTTTATACCAAAGTTCTTTATTTACTTTTTTTAGCTTTTTCTTCTCCAGGTCGCTAATGTCAATGTGGGGCTCATAGCCTATTGAGGTAAGCAATTCAACAACGGTGCGTAGGTCAAGTTCCGCTTCGTTGTAGGTAAAGCTAACGGTGCGGCGCAAAAAATTTACCTGCGACCGTATAAAACCTTTGTGCAGCTTGTGCAAATTCTCTAACAGCCAAATGCACGATGTGCAGTGTATTGCAGGCACAAAAAATGTTGCCGATGTTTGTTTGCCATCAGTAAATTCTATTAGCTGTGTTTTGATTTTCTCGTCGTCTAAATAGGCAAAACGGCCTTCGTAAACAGGAATTTTTTGGGTTGTGCCGGGCTTGTTATTCAGGTCGTAATAGCTGCACAGGTTGTTGCTGTTTAGTATTTCGTAAACCGATTTGCAACCATCGCAGCAAAAGTGCTTTTCAGCATCTAGTATACTCAGTGTTTTACATTCCTGCCCACAGTGGTAGCACCATACCTTATTTTTGGTTGGTTGCTTAAGTATCGTTTCTTCGCCGGTTAAAAACACAAGGCAAATTTACCTTGCGTTGCGCGCGATAAAAATGATAGATATCAGGTTTTGAGGTGAGTTAAATCAGGAAACAAAACGAGTATAAAAACAAAAAAGTCCCGCTATTGCGAGACCCCTTTGTCTATATATCATATTCGGTAATTAGCTATTAAATAAGGCTACCAAATCGCCCATGGTATTAATAGGCTTACGGGCCAACTTTGCAGTAAGCGGGTAAGGGGCATTGGCTTTAGTAACCAATTCTGTAAAGGCATTTCTGTTCAACAAAGCCACTTCGTTGCTACCGGTTACAGCAAAAATTACGTTAGTGTTTGCTGTATTATATACCATTGAAAAGGCAGAGCCTAAATCTATTTGTTGATAGGTGTTTAAGGCCGCATCGTATTGGTAAAGTTTGGCAACGTTTAAGGCAGTGCCATTTTCATCGGTAAAAGTAATGGCGGTGTTAAGGCTGTAAGCGTAGCTAACTATTCGGTTTAAGCCCCAGGTGCCGCACTCGTCTATTGTAAAACGAACTACTTTAGTAAAGCCTTGTGGCAAATTGGCAGGGTTAAAAGTATTGTCTACTTCTTCTACCTCTTTCTCTACCTCTTTAGTGCCTTTAGTACCCATTAAAGTAGTGTACTCATTGTACATAGCTTCGGGGTTCATACGGTAGCCGTACATGTTGCGTGGCTCAACAGCCATTTCAAGTTTTTCGTTACCATTGGTAAATACCATGCGGTGTTCGCCGGTTTCGCTACGAAAAACTTTAACATCGCTCCAGTAGTTAAAAAACAGGTTGCCGCGGCGGCGAGAACCGTAGGGGTTTGTTAAATCTTGCAATAATTTTTGCCCAGCAGATTTTGAGCCTTTGCCAATATACACCCACTCCACATCTTTATACACCTGCATTTCAGGAAAAACTTGTGGGTTAAGCTGCATTTTAAATGCCAACTCTTTTTTAAACAGGTGGAACTTACCTTTAACCGGCGCTAACGACACGCTTGCGTTGCTGGTTTGTTTTTTCTTTGTGGCTAAAGCGGGCGACAATATTTTTAAACCGGCATTTTTCAATTGCCAGCTGTTCATGCTTTCGCCTAGCTTATATACGTTGTAGTTTTCATCAACCCCGGCCGATGCCATAAGCACTTCTACCGGTTTACTGTTATCTATAAATAAAGCTGTACCATCTTCAGCAACGGCGTTTAATTCAATTACACCGGCGCTTTCAAAGCCATTCATTGGTAAACCGCTTAAAAAGTATTGCGGGGCAGAATGCATTTCTCGCATGCTAACATGTACATTGCCTTCGGCCAGTTCGCCCAACTCATTTACAAAAGTATTAGGCTTAATATTAAGCACAGTGCCGGTTTCCTCATTAGTAATACGTAAGGCGGCGTTAGATGCTACATTATATTCTTTATACGATACCTTACCGGCAACAGCCAGCATTTGGTTATATTTCGATTCTACCGGTACTGTAGTAATAGCAGGGGTGTTAACCACTGTATTATCAGCAACGGCATGGTTTTCCATCAAACGCTTAAAAGCGTCAATTTGGGTAGCCTTATTGGTGGGGGTATATTTTTTAAAATCGCCATGCGTGTTTTGGTGGTTTTGAGCCACACCTACATCTACCCCTTTATGATAAAAAGCGGTGTAAACGAGGAGACCTACGCACGAAGCGACTAATGTTCCAGTTAGTAAACGTTTCTTCATCTACAGTAATAATTAAAATTGAGTTAGCATTTCAATATTCTAAGCAAATTACAAACTTTTATCGAGAAAAACAAGTTCCAACTTTAATTGGTTGCGAACTTTCGCTGAACAACAATATAATACACACATTATCAATATATTGCGTTTTATTCCTTATGCAAGTCCAAATATAAAATGAAGTTGCCACACCGGCACTTGCTCAATAGGTAACTACATTTATAGCACCAATAACATATTTGCCCCACCTTTGCATACAATATTTACATGGATAGCAACGCCCCTATATATCTAGATTATAACGCTACAACGCCCGTAGACCAACGAGTGCTAGAGGCTATGCTGCCCTACTTTACCCGAAAATTTGGCAACGCCGCCAGCAACAGCCACAACTTTGGCTGGCAAGCCGCCGAGGCTGTTAAACTGGCCAGAGAACAGGCTGCAACCATTATTAATGCTACGCCACAGGAGGTTTATTTTACATCGGGCAGCACCGAGGGGCTTAACCTGGCCTTAAAAGGCTTGATGGAAGCATATGGCGCCGGCGTCATTGCGAG
>JANOCJ010000108.1:0-2975 GCA_031412115.1 Flavobacteriales bacterium | reverse complement strand
TGTATCAACTATCAGTGGAGGCCCTCCAATTTTTTCTATCACGACTCAATGGCAGAACTTCACGTTTGGTAATGAATTTGATTTTATTGCAAAATGGCTTTCCTTCTGTTGTAATAAAAAAAGCCGAACGCAATGAGTATTACGCTGCCCTTGCACAAGCAGATGTTAATATTTATGAGCCTTTTATTGAATTAATTGCAACTAATTTAATTCACTCATTAGAGATTTATATTAAGGGTGCAAAGGGTGAAGATATAGCAGAGCCAGATGACATTGATAAAGAGATTGAATTATTTTTTATTAAAAACATAAATAAAGTAAAGGAAAACAGAAAAGAAAGGCACAATATTATTTCTAATATTTTAAGAACTTCTTTTTTAGATATTGCAAATAAAATATTTGACAAAAGCACAAAAATTAGAGAACTATTTAATCAAAACGACCAACAAATCCAACTAAAAGAAAATACTTATATTACTTCAATTCCTTTTTCTTCATTAAAATCAGCAACCACATTTAATAGCCGTTTTAATGAAAGCAACACCTCAATAGAAGCTTTTGAAGTTGGTTACATTTTTAGTTTAAAACAATATAAATACAGAAAAAAAGAAGATATAAATAACACAAGAAAAGATTTATTTATTAAATTATTAATTCATTTTGACTCTGATTCATACTTTATTTCTATTCCAAGCATTAACTATGTTATTACTTATTCAATGGATGAAACACCTTCAGTTGATCAAACAAACGAAATAGTTAAATTAGCTATTAAAAAATTACTTACAGACATTGAAAATATTCTTTTATAACTCCAATGCAACACCCCACTCCTACCCAATTATACCAAGCTTTTCAGCAACACCCATTGGTGTGTACCGATACCCGCAATTTAGTTGAAGGGTCTATCTTCATCGCCCTAAAAGGAGCTACTTTTAATGGTAATGAATATGCCGAAAAAGCGTTAGCCGGTGGTTGTGCTGTTGCCATTATTGATGAAGAAAAATATTATCAGGGCGATAATTATATTCTGGTTGAAGATTGCCTAAAAGCCTTGCAAAGCATAGCGAGTGAACACCGTAGGCAGTTTAGTATTCCGGTTATTGCCATAACAGGTAGTAACGGAAAAACCACTACTAAAGAGTTGTTGAATGCAGTGCTTTCGGAACAATATACTGTACTGTGCACACAAGGCAATTTTAATAATGAGATTGGTGTTCCGCTTACGTTACTAGGCTTGAATGCATCGCACCAAATGGCTATTATAGAAATGGGTGCGCGTTTTAGTGGCGATATTAAGGAACTGGTAAACATTGCCGAGCCTACGCATGGCTTAATTACCAATGTTGGCAAAGCACATTTGGAAACCATGGGCGGATTGGAAGGCGTTATCAAAACCAAAACCGAATTGTTCCGCTTTTTGGAAAGCCATAATGGTAAAGCTTTGGTGCGCTATGAAGATGCTGTATTGATTAACGAAGCGAAATTGCTACCAACATTTACCTATGGCTATAATGAAAGCGCTGATATCATCGGCACTTTAAAGAAAGAAGCGCCCCATATTGAATTTAGCTGGAAGAAGAAAGGTGGCGAATTTGACGGCGAGGTAACATCGCCCCTAATGGGTGAATACAATTTTCAAAACATATTGGCAGCCATTGCTACCGGGGTGTTTTTTGAGATAGATGCCATTGCCATAAACCGTGGCATTGCCAATTACAACCCAACCAACAACCGCTCACAAATAATTAAAACAGACCGTAATACTTTGTTGCTGGATGCCTATAACGCTAACCCAAGCAGCATGGAAGCCGCTTTGCGCAACTTTGTACACATGGATGGGGAAGGCAAGACACTGATACTGGGCGAGATGCTGGAAGTTGGCGACAATAGCGAAGCAGAGCATAAAGCCATTTTACACTTAGCCGCCGAACTCGGCTTTACCGAAATCTATTTAGTAGGAGACGAATTCAGCAAGATAACCTCTGCCTTTGATGATGCAGAGAAACTGCGCGAATATCTGCGTACCGAAAAACTAACGGGCAAAACCATCTTAATAAAAGGTTCGAGGAAGAATAAGTTGGAAATGCTGGTGGATGTACTGTAGCTGTCCTACGCTTCGACGCACTCAGCGTGACGGACAGAAGCGTTAGTTAAGCTTATAAGGCACTACCATCCTAAATTCGGGGATGTTAATCAATACCTTTTGGCCATTGTCGCGCACCATGGTATAGTAGCCATGCATTTTGCCAATCTCTGTGCGAAAATTGCAGGCGCTTTCATATTCATAAAACTCGCCGGGTTCAATAACAGGCTGTACGCCAATTACACCTTCGCCTTCCACTACGCGGCCTTCGCCACCCGAATCGGTAATATACCATTTGCGAGAAACCAATGAAACCGTATCAGAGCTATTATTCTCAATACGTATGCGGTAAGAGAACAAAAAGTATTCCTGCCCCGGATTTGAGTGGAGGGGCTGGTATTCTGTAACTACAGAAATAGAAATACCGTCTGTTACCTTGGTAGTCATTGAAGGGTTAAATGTATAAGAGCAATATTAGAAACTCTTTATTACAAAACCAACAATAAAATGAGAAAAAAAGCTATTGGCCTAGTATTGAGTTGAATCTTTCAACAGCAACCAAGCGGTCGGCCCTGTCGCCAAAGGCGCAAATGTATACCAGCAGATGGTAAGTATCTTCGGTTTCGTAGTGGTTTCCTTCGTAGTAAGTGTCGTCAACTGCACCGTTTTTAACCACTGCATACTCATAGTTATAATAGCCTTGCTTAACCATGGCAGCGCCTTCGTACGCGCCTGTTGATGCATTATAGGTAAGCTTAAAACGTTCCTGTATTTGCCAGTTGGTAAGCAACCCAAACACATAAACATCGCCATCGGCAGGCACATTGCTTTTTAAGGAGAAGTGCACCCAAACATAATCAGCTTCAGAATAATGGTCAACCCCACCAAT
>JANOCJ010000107.1:0-8908 GCA_031412115.1 Flavobacteriales bacterium | reverse complement strand
ACCGACGATGCCCGTTGGGTTGTAGTTGACCTTGCCCCTTACAAAAAATTGAAAAAACTGGTTACCTTAGAAACCATAAAAGCCGACGAAACTTTGCAGAATGTCGGCTTAATACGCCAGGGCCGTCTATCTGTTATGCCGCTTAATAAAGACGAGTTTGACAGGATATTGAAATTGGGGAGTTAGTAAATTAATAAAGCAGAATTCAAATTCAATATTACCTTATTTACCACCTACGGTTTAAAACTCCTATAAGCTATCGGCTACAAGCAGTTAGCTATACCCTATATTTGCATGATTTTAATACTACAACTTTGAAAACTACTATTGTATATAAAGCACTTGGTATTGCCCTGTTTATGCTGTTTAGCGTAGTTGCGCATGCCCAAATTAATATTCCTTTTCCGTTGCCTAAAAGCCCCGAAACTGAGGGCCGGAAAGATACCCTTATCATATCGGGTATGGTTGATGGCTACTTTGCCTTCGACCCTATAAACCCCATAAAAACCCGTAGGCCGTATGCTGCAGCTTCTGCGCGGTTAAACCAGTTTGCTATTAATTTGGCTTATTTAGGTATTGGCTACCGTAGCGAGCGTGTGCGTGCACAGCTTACCACCGGCTTTGGTACCTATATGCAAGATAATTATGCACACGAAAATGTGCTAAACCGCTTTTTATTGGAGACTTATGGCGGCTTTAAGCTTTCTAAAAAGAAAGACATGTGGTTGGATATAGGTATTTTTACCTCGCCTTATACCTACGAGACGCCTGTTAGTAAAGACCAGCTTTTATACAGCCGCTCATTAGCTGCCGAAAATGCCCCTTACTATGTTAGCGGCTTGCGTTTAACCTTGCCTTTATCGCCTAAGTTTACCCTAACATTATATGGCCTAAACGGTTGGCAAACCATTAATTTTAACAGTGCCAGTGGCCGCAGTATTGCTTTTGCATCGCAACTGCAATACAAGGTTAACCCACGCACCAGTATTTATTGGAACACCTTTGCCGGCGATGCCGGAAGCAGCCAACAGCCTTGGCTGGCAGCACGCTATTTTAACGACTTTTTTGTTACCTACCAAGGCGCTAAATGGGACATTAGCGGAACAGCTTATGTTGGCCTGCAAGGGGTTTACAATTCAGCCAAACCCGACTATGCTTGGTATAGTGTAAATGCTTCGGCACGCTATAAATTCAACACTAAATTTAGCCTTAGTGCAAGGGCCGAATATTTCTCTGACCCCAACGGTATTTTAACCGCCCCCAGCCAGTTGCAAACCCGATCGTTTAATGTGTACAGCGGCTCGTTGGGTTTTAACTATGCCCCTATAAAAAATGTATTGATACGAATTGAAGGCCGCGGCTACGGCGGACAAAATGGCGTATTTATGCGCGGCAACCAACAGGTAAATTACAGTGCTATACTGTTTACCAGTTTGGCGGTATCGTTTTAAGGGAGAGGGAAGAGAGGAGCGAGGAGAGGAACTATTTCGGAGTTGTCATCCTGAACTTGATTCAGGATCTAATGTTACCCACTGAAGTAGCAGCAGAGAGGAAATTTAAATGCTACAACAAACCAACCAATGAACAAAGAAGAGTTAGATAAAGAGTGGGACCGCATAATTAAAAAGGTAAGCGAAGATTTTGGCATGGAAGCCGATATGCAAGGCGTGCTGTTTTTAATAGGGGTTCAGGAACTGGGCCAGGGCTTTAGGAAGTTTAAAAAAGACGAAAAGCTGGAGGTAATGCATATTGCCATTTGCACCCTGCTTAGCCGCTACGGATACTACGAATACGAAGGCCACGACAGTGAAGGCTGGCCGCATTATAAGTTTAACGAAGAACTTCCCCCATTAAAACCCGCGCAACAGCATACGCTTATGCGCGATGCCATTATAGAATATTTTAAAGAAGGGGATTATTAACGAGTTGTCAGTTGCTAGTTATGAGTTCTGAGTTTTTCAAATCAAACATTACTAGGAACTCACAACTACGGCAGCACCATTTTATAATTCTTCGTATCGCCTTCTGTTAGCTTAATGGTTACCCATTGCAGCTCATTAGCTTGCGAAAAATAGGTTTGGCCGGGGGCGTAAACGCTGGCTTCTATAATAGCAGGCAAGCCGTAGGTAACGCTAACTTTTCCATCAGCATCGGTAGTTAAATTGCGGTTGTAATAGCCTGTAATTTGCCCGTTGGGCGTAGCGCGGTGTGTGCGAAAAACAACATTGTAGCCTGCGCCTACATTAGCATCAGCTTGGTCTACCACCCTAATATTTACAGTACAGGGCTCATCATTGTTACAAGCGCTGAATGATATACCAGCCGCCACAACCAGCATTAATATTAATGATTTTTGAATAAATGCTTTCATAATTCTTAATTAATAGTAATATCAATAGGAACGGTTTCGCCGGGAATTAATTTGATGGGTGCTGCTTTAAGTTCAGTGCCGGGTGTTAATTGGTAATTAGCCGAATCGTATACATACGCATACGGTATGCCTGGCAGTGGAATGGTACATTCTACAAATCCTTCTTTACGGGTGTTTAAGCGGATAGGGTAAGCAGGGCTTTTTTGTCCGGCTGGTACACCAGGAGCCCAATCTAACACAACCCACATATATTGTTGCTTTACTCCATTGCTATCAAGCACGTTAATACGCACCCCGCAGGTTTCGTCTTTATTGCAACTGCTAAGTGTAATGGCTGCTATAATAATAGCTAGGGCAAATAAGGGTTTTAATGTGTTTTGTAGAAGTTTCTTCATGGTTTGTTGTTGTAATTACCTCAAATGTAAAAAATTGCGCTGAAAAAACAAAACCCCGTAAGGCATAACCAAACAGGGTTTTAGGAGTATTTTTATTGCGCACTAACCACTACACACTATCCACTAATTAATAGCAATGCTCTCCGTAACAGTTTCGCCGGGTTCTAGCTTAATAATTTTCTTTTTTATAGGGTTAAGCAACTGGTAGTCAACAGAGTCGTAAACATTAGCCTGTACAATGGCCGGAAGTTTAAACTCACACTCTACAAACCCATCGGTGCGGGTGTTTAGCTGTATAGGAAAGTCGGTACTTGGTGCCGCGCCCGTTTGGCTTGGGGGTGTATTTTCAGGTATATCAATTACTACCCACACAAAGCGTTGTTTTATGTTAAGGCTGTCTACAATGTTAATGTGCAAGCCACATGTCTCGTCTTTGTTGCACGATGAAAAAATAATTGACCCTGCAAGTACAAAGGCTATGGTAAGTGGCAAAAATGAGTTTTGTAAGCGTTTTTTCATAGTTTTTAAACTCTGAATATGTTTATAGGGTTTCAAATGTAGGTAAATTGGCATACAAAAGCAAAATAACCGCATTTATATGGGCAGTTTAGTACGCCATGGCATAATCAATTCATATAGATTATATTGCCAGCCCAATAAATACCTTAACTTTGCTCAATTTATAGAAAGAGATACATATGAAGACAAAAGAAGAAATTGTAACTAACTGGTTGCCGCGCTACACGGGCAAGCCTTTAAAAGAGTTTGGCGAGTATATTTTGCTTACCAACTTTATTACCTATGTAACCATGTTTGCCCAAAAATACGGGGTAGAAGTTGAGGGGATAGACAAGCCTATGCCCAGCGCTACCGCCAATGGCATTACTATAATTAACTTTGGTATGGGCAGCGCAAATGCCGCTACCGTAATGGATTTGCTAAGCGCCATAGACCCTAAAGCCTGCCTGTTTTTAGGCAAATGCGGCGGCTTAAAAAAGAAAAACGAGCTGGGCGACCTTATCTTGCCTATAGCCGCTGTACGTGGTGAGGGTACGAGCAACGACTATATGCCACCCGAAGTACCTGCTTTGCCAGCCTTTAGTTTGCAAAAAGCAGTGTCAACAACTATACGCGAGGCTAATTGCGATTATTGGACAGGAACGGTGTATACCACCAACCGTCGTGTATGGGAGCATGATGATGACTTTAAAACCCGTTTGCGCAAAATGCGGTGTATGGCGGTTGATATGGAAACAGCAACCATTTTTATAGCCGGTTTTGCTAATGAAATACCTACGGGCGCGCTACTTTTAGTATCTGACCAACCTATGGTGCCCGATGGTGTAAAAACCGAAGAAAGCGACAAAAAAGTAACCGGCAATTTTGTAGACCGCCACCTGAATATTGGCATAGACTCGCTACTGATGCTGAAAAACAACGGCCAAACCGTTAAGCATCTAAGGTTTGATTAATTAGATTTTATTTCTCCCTCTCCTTTAGGAGAGGGTTGGGGTGAGGTTTAATACACAAACGTAAAGCCAAGCTGGTTGGCAAACGTGGCGTATTTCTTTTGAAATTTGGTAATGTTGCCCGCCTTTAAATAGCGCTGCATATAGCCTAAATACAGCATATCGAATGCTGATGACTCGTGAAAATCAATAACCTTGGTATAGCCCGAAACTATGGCTGCCTGGGTGTTTTGCCCAAAATTTACCGCGCGCGTCTCGTCAGCCATAGTTAGGCACGAACCAAAATGCACAATGCGGCCTTTTAGGGCCTGCCCGGCCATTTCCATTATGCTTTCCAGCGTAATGCTCTCCGACCGGTTTAGGTATAACTTACCCTTTTTACCGTGGAAGGCAAAGTAAATAACCGTATAGCTCTTGTATTTACTGTCTTTATAGCGGTCTATTATCTTTAAATAATGCTCCAACTGAGCTACGGTGCCAACGCTGCGGTATATAATTTTAATCTCGCTGTTGTAGGTCAGGTAGTCCAAAATCGGGCGGATAGAGAAACTGTGGCGCAAGTCGCGTTCGTACCAATCTCCCTCAAAACATATAATATTCCGTATGTTGCTTCCCTCAATCATTTACTGCAATACTACTAATAATTAATCACTTGTTGCTCTAAAGCTTCGGGCAACGGGCGGTCTTCGTATTGCTGGGTGCGCAGTTGGGGCTCAAAACCGGCTTCGCGTATAGATTCCTGTATACCGTTTGAGGTAAAGCGGAAAGGCGCGCCGGCAGCCGATACTACGTTTTCTTCAATCATAATAGAGCCAAAATCGTTGGCGCCGCTGTGCAGGCATATTTGCGCCGTTTGCGGGCCTACCGTAAGCCACGATGCCTGTATATTATCAATATTAGGCAACATAATGCGGCTAAGGGCTATCATGCGGATGTATTCGTCGGCAGTAACGGTGTTGGTAATGCCTTTCAGGCGTTTTAGCAGCGTGCCATCATCCTGAAAAGGCCAGGGGATAAAGGCTACAAAGCCTTTGCTACCTTCGGGTTTCTCGCTCTGCACCTGACGTATCCATATCAAATGCTCAAAACGCTCTTCAATGGTTTCAATATGGCCAAACATCATGGTGGCAGTGGTGGTAAGGCCCAGTTGATGGGCGGCACGCATCACATCCAGCCACTCGCGGCCCCCGCATTTACCTTTAGATATCAGGCGGCGGACACGGTCGTTTAATATCTCAGCACCAGGGCCCGGCATACTGTCCATACCCGCATCTATCAAGGCTTTTAGCACTTCTGTATGGGTGCTGCCTTCCAGCTTGGTAATATGGGCAACCTCGGGCGGCCCAAGGGCATGCAGTTTAAGGGTAGGGTATAGCTGTTTCAGCTGTTTAAAAAGGTCGGTATAATAGGCCAGACTAAGGCCGGGGTGGTGGCCGCCTTGCAGCAGCAACTGCTCTCCGCCGTAGCGAAACGTCTCTTCTATCTTGCGTTTGTACTCGCCAATGCTGGTAATGTAAGCTTCCTCGTGGCCCGGAATACGGTAAAAATTACAGAATTTACAGTTGGCAATACACACGTTGGTGGTGTTCATATTGCGGTCTATAATCCACGTTACCTTGCCCAACGGCTTTTTAATCTTGCGAAGCTCGTTGGCTACATGTGCAAGTTCGGCCGTTGGGGCGTTGTGGAAAAGGTATACGCCTTCCTCAATAGATAAAAACTCAAAATTGAGGGCGCGCTTTAAAAGCTCAGAAACGTTCATAGTGCTTATTTAACAAACACAGCGGTATTGTGTTTTGCGAGTGCAAATTTAGGGGTTTTTGGCGTGTGTTTGTGCTTTACTATAAAGCTGTCGCGCCGCTGGCGCTTTTGGTAATGTTTAAAGGCCCGGAGGGCCGAAAGCTATATAGAAATCAATCCTTCCTCCACTTTACCAACTCCTCTTTCTTCAACAAACACCCATCCCAGCAGCCTTTTTTATCGCCCCAAGTGTCTTCGTCTTCGGTGGGTAACTTTCTAAACGGTGCGTTAAAACTAAACATGGCTACGCTGCCCGTAAAGTGCGGCGACCAAAACCTATAATCATCCTTCTGCACCTGTGCAAATAGCGAAACATATTCGCTTGCAACCATTAATACTACATCGTTGGCGTTGGGCCAAGTGTTGGTCAGGTAGCCGTCGGTATAATCGGCGTAGGCAATTACATGGTTACAAACCGTGCTATCAATAACCGTAGGTGTAGCAAGGCGCGAATAATACATATACTTTGGGCCATAGCTGCGCACCAGCACTTCGCCCACAAAGGAGGCATTTTGCAGTTCTTCTTCCACATCTACAAAGCGCGGCTTTACAAAAGAAGTAAGCAGTATAAAGCAAACGGAAACGGTGGCAAAAACCTTCATCTACCAAAGATGAAAATTTTAAGAACATTCCATAGCTGGCACTACAAATTCCGTTACTTTTGCCCTTTCACTTTATCAATCTATTATGAGCATTAGCATAGAAAAAACTGCCTCGGCAGGCGCCAAAAACCACATTGTACTGTTGGCTACAGGCAAAACAAAATTTGATGGTTTTGGATTTTCGAAAGATGAGTTGGGCTACATACGCCGCCAGCTAACCGATGATAAAACCCGCCTGGTGGCTATAAACCAGTTTAAACGCTGGGTATATGTGCAACTGGTAGAGAAGAAAAAAACAGAGCACCAAACCATAGAAAGCTTTAGAGTAGAAGGCAACAAATTGCTGGCTACGCTTAAAAACCACAAGGTAGATGAAGTAGTGTTGCTTGATATGGAAAACCGCGCCGACTATACTTTGGCTTACGCCGAAGGTATGGCCCTTGGCAGCTACAGTTTTACTAAATATAAAAGTAAGCCCGCTGCGGCAACTGAACTTAAAATATTAGTAAACAGCAAAAAGGCCGAGAAGGTAGCTATTGACCAACTGAACATTGTGGTTGATGCTGTTTTTAAAGCCCGCGATTTGGTTAACGAGCCTGTAATTACCCTTAATGCTGAAGAATTTGCCCACCGAATGGCAGAAATGGGCAAAGAGGCCGGTTTTAAAACCGAGATATTTAACAAGGCCAAAATTGAGGCGTTGAAAATGGGCGGCCTGTTGGGTGTAAATGCCGGTAGTATTGACCCGCCGACGTTTACCGTTATGGAGTACAAACCCAAAGAAGCGAAGAATAAAAAACCATATATACTAGTAGGCAAAGGCGTTGTTTACGATACCGGTGGCATCAGCATTAAACCGTCGGACGGGATGATGACCATGAAATGCGATATGGGTGGTGGCGCGGCTGTTGCAGCGGCTATTTACGCTATTGCCAAAGCCAAATTGCCTATATATGTTGTGGGCATGGTTCCGGCAACGGATAACCGTTTAAACAACAATGCGGTGGTTCCGGGTGATGTGATTACCATGTATGACGGCACTACAGTGGAGGTATTAAACACCGACGCTGAAGGACGCTTGATTTTAGCCGATGCTTTAGCCTACGCTAAAAAATACGACCCTGAATTGGTAATAGATGTTGCTACCCTTACCGGCGCTGCAATGCGTGCTATTGGTAAATACGGCATTGTGTCTATGACTAATACTCCGGGCAAAGAGAATGATGACCTTAAAGCCAGCGGCTTAAACGTTTATGAGCGTTTGGCCGAGATGCCTTTTTGGGATGAGTATTACGACCTGATGAAATCGGATATTGCTGATTTGAAAAACATAGGTGGAGGCGTTATTGCCGGTGCTATTACCGCAGGCAAATTCCTCGAGCATTTTACCGATTACCCATACATCCACTTAGATATTGCAGCCCCTGCCTTTTTAGAAGGTGCCGATAGCTACCGTGGCAAAGGCGGTACTGGCGTTGCTGTTAGGTTGTTCTTCGACTTTTTTGCGAAGAAAGCGTAACGCTAAAACGTATATTAATTGCTAAAGCCAGCCTTAACGGGTTGGCTTTTTTGTTGGGTAGAATCTGGTTTTAAGAATAGGAACAGGCAATAGAAGAATATGTAGAACGATACTCCCGCCTGTGTTTCTAGCGTATCTTCAGTAAGCATGGATAATGATGCTGTAATAAAAAAGGCTGTAAATAGTACGCTTTTATATCCTTGCGAAACGGTGAAAGGGTACCCAATTGAAAATAGTAAAACAATTATACCAATTAAACCCAAAGCCACGCCAATGGCTAAAAACTGATTGTGAGCCCGCAGGCGCCATCCATCCAATAAACGTGAATTGGTCTGCTCATATTGGGTGGTAAACGCATCGCCAACATCGCCGGTGCCAACCCCTGTTAATGGGTGTTCTTTAATTATGCCAAGAGCGGCTTTCCAAAACTCTAACCGCATGGAAACCGAGTGCCCACTGGGGTTGTTGTAGGTTTTATATACCTGATACTCCCAAAAAATTTTGTGCAGGCGGCTGTTCAGGCCCTCGTCGGCAACGTATATAACACTGGCAACGCCGCTTTCAATATTCTTTATATCGGCATCGTTCAGTTTAGATAGCCCCAATGAATCTTTACTCAAATGCTTCGACGCCATGTAACGCAACATGGTAAAGTAAATGGGCTGGTGTTTGGCATCAAGGCTATCTATATGGATAGTGCTGCGTTTGGGCCATTCCAGCGCAAGTTCCTTTCGGCTAATATCAGTGCCCAC
>JANOCJ010000106.1:0-5535 GCA_031412115.1 Flavobacteriales bacterium | reverse complement strand
AAAAGAGGGGCGGCTGCCTTTTATGGTAGATGCAAAAAGGGTAAACTGGCTTATCACCATTACTTCGCCGTCAATATCTTGTACCGATAGGTTCATCAAACCTTTAGCATCAGGAAAAATACGCATATGGCCTGCCTTTTTAGCCAGCCAAATTGCATCTTCCAGCTTATCTTCTGCATCAATCCCCAACAAAATTACTAAGCCCTTTTTTATTTTGGTGTGCACCTTTCCATCTATGGTTACCTGTGCCTCGCTCACCCTTTGAATTAACGCACGCATATTAGTATAAATCGAGTTTTTGTTGTTTTAAATCTGCCAAAATACCAAGGTAGTTTATATACCGCTCTTCGGCTATGTTACCTTGTTGTGCTGCCACTAATACAGCGCAGCCCGGCTCGTCAGTATGCAGGCAGTCGGTAAACTTACAGTTGCCCTGATACTTAAATATATCAGGAAAGTACGATGCCAGTTCTTCAGGCTCCATCTCAACCAAGCCAAATTCTTTTATGCCCGGCGTATCAATAATAGCACCGCCTTTATCAAGGTCAAACATTTCGGCAAAAGTGGTGGTATGCTTGCCTTTATCGTGCGCATCAGACAGTACGCCGGTGCGCAGTTCCATGCCCGGTTGCAGGGCATTTATTAAGGTAGATTTACCCGTACCTGAGTGGCCCGAAAAGAGGGTTATCTTTCCTATCAGTTCGTCAAGCAAATCGTCCATGCCAGCACCAGTTTCAGCCGATACTTCAAAACAGTCGTAACCCGCACTGCGGTATATGGCTAAATAGTGGTCATGCAATTCGCGGCTTTCGTCATCCAGCAAATCTATCTTGTTAAAAACCAAAATAGCGGGTATTGAATAAGCCTCGGCAGTAACCAAAAACCGGTCGATAAATCCGGTAGAAGTGCGCGGCATAGCTACGGTAGCCACCAGCAACGCTTGATCTAAATTAGCAGCTATAATGTGGAACTGTTTAGACAGGTTTACCGAGCGGCGGATGATGTAATTTTTACGCTCGTGCACACCTACAATCCACGATGTATTGTCGCCCGCATCCACCTCCACATCTACCCTATCGCCAACGGCAACGGGGTTTGTGGTCTTCAAATCCATCATACGGAATTTACCGCGTACTTTACACTCAATAGTGTTGCCACCACCCAAGCGCACGGTGCTATAGCTACCCGTTGATTTTATGACTGTGCCTGTTTCCAAATATTTTCTTTGGGGAATTATTATCTAAACCCGCACAAATATACGGCTATCGTTATTCTATTTTTATCCGATAACTCTTATAATCTGTTTAATCATGATTAATCAGCGGTTCAGACAATAATGTATATTTGCAACTGATGTCAATAATAGTATCCAACATAACCAAACTATACGGTGCCCAAAAGGCGCTTGATAATGTATCGTTTAGCACTGCCAAGGGGCAGATTGTGGGCTTTTTGGGGCCTAACGGCGCGGGCAAAAGCACCATGATGAAAATTATTACCTGCTACATAACCCCCGATGCGGGAAGTGTAAAGGTGTGTGGGTTGGATATTTTTGAAAACTCGATAGATGTGCGCCGCAAAATTGGCTACCTGCCCGAGCATAACCCGCTGTACCTTGATATGTATGTGCGCGAATACCTTGACTTTGTTTGCGGCATTTATAAGCTGGATAAAAAGAAACAGCGCGTAGCCGATATGATTGAGCAAACGGGCTTAACGCTGGAGCAGAAGAAAAAAATTGGCGCATTAAGTAAAGGCTACCGCCAGCGTGTAGGCCTTGCACAAGCCATGATACATAACCCCGAAGTATTAATATTAGACGAACCTACCAGCGGCTTAGACCCTAACCAGTTGGTGGAGATACGCGGTTTGATAAAGAGTCTGGGTAAAGAGAAAACGGTAATGCTATCAACCCATATTATGCAAGAGGTTGAGGCTATGTGCGATAAGGTAATCATTATTAACAAAGGCAAAATTGTAGCCGATGATAAGGTGGAAACCCTTGGCCATTATAAAAAAGGCAGCAGTGCTGTGGTGGTTGAGTTTGATAAAAAGCCTAATGTAAATGAGCTGAAACGCATTGCAGGCGTAGAACGCGTAGAAGAACTGAACGACAACAAATACCGCCTTATTACCAAAGGCACCGACGATATTCGTGCCGAAGTTTTCCGCTATGCGGTAGAACATGAACTGGCTGTACTTACCCTTAACAAAGAAGAAGCCAGCGTAGAGGATATTTTTAGGGAGCTGACTAAGTAGCGTTCAGCGTATAGGTTGTAATTCATTCTAAAATGGCAAATACTATTTCGCAATTTCTATCCCCTACACGCTACGCCCTATCCCCTAGATAACCCAAAAAAAAACAGGCCCGTTTCCGAGCCTGTTCTTAAATTTCTATAAGCTGTAAGCTATCAGCTACAAGCTATTTAGGATTATTCAACTTGCTATTTTTAATGCCGTAGGCAAAGTATAAACCAAGGCCAATTATCATCCAAATAAGTGAGCTTATAAGGGTTTCGCCCGGCTCAGACAATATCATAGCACCACATACCAATATACCTAATATAGGTACTAAGGGTACTAATGGTGTTTTAAATGCACGTTTAATTTCGGGGCTTTTGTAACGTAGTATAATTACGCCAAGGCACACTAAAATAAAGGCAAACAAAGTGCCTACCGATGTTAAATCGCCGGCAACACTACCCGGAATAAATGCACCAAAGAAACCTACAAAGCCCATTAATATTAAGTTAGACTTATACGGGGTGCGGAATTTAGGGTGGAGTTCAGAAAATACTTTAGGCAACAAACCATCGTGCGACATTGAGAAGAACACACGGCTTTGGCCCATAAGCATTACTAACATTACCGATGAGAAACCGGCTAATATAGCCACGGTAACACCGGTACCTAACCATTCGTAACCATGCATGTAGTTTTGTATTGCATACGATACCGATGCCTCTTTACCTTTTACGGGGTCAATAAAATCGGTAAACGGTGCAACACCTGTTAATACGTGGGCAAATAAAATGTAGAGGATAGTACAAACGGCTAACGAGCCTAGGATACCAATAGGCATATCGCGTTTAGGGTTTTTAGCTTCTTGCGCAGCGGTTGATACGGCATCAAAACCAATAAAGGCAAAAAACACAATAGCAGCGCCTTGCATTACACCGCCCCAGCCATGATGGAAGAATTCAGAAAAATTCCAAAATTTACCTCCACCCAAATCAATTGGCGGTTGGCTTTCAGGTATCATATAAGGGGTATGGTTGGCAGGGTTTATAAAGCCCCAGCCAATGGCAATAAATACCAAAACTATGGCTACTTTAATAAACACAATAATGGCGTTTACTACAGCCGACTCGCTGGTGCCTTTTATTAATAATAAGCTTAACACTATTATAATAAACAATGCCGGTAGATTTATTAGTCCGTGGGTGCCATCGGCGGCCACCTCAAACGGACTATGACAGAGGTTGTATGGTATTGCTCCCCCCAACAAGTTGTTTAAGTATTCACTCCATGCAATAGATACGGTTGCTGCGCCCAGTGCATATTCCAACACCAACGCCCAACCAATAATCCAGGCAACAATTTCGCCCATTGTAGTATAGGCATACGTGTATGCGCTACCTGCAATAGGAATCATAGATGCAAACTCAGCATAGCACAAGCCTGCAAATGCACAGCCAACGGCTGCAATAATAAATGATATGGTTACGGCCGAACCGGCATGGCCACCTGCAGCAGCTGCTGTGCGCACAAATAAGCCTGCGCCAATAATTGCACCAATGCCTAACGCCAAAAGCGACCACGCGCCTAACGTTCGCTTAAGCCCTTTTTCATCATCGCCTGCTTCGGCCAATAACTTGGCCAGCGGCTTAATAGTAAATAGTTTGTTTTTTGCCATTCCTTAGGTTTTATAAGTGGGGGCTAAATTAGTATTATTTTAATATCAACGGGGCATTAAAACAACAAACCCCTGTTGCATATACAACAGGGGTTTGCCTTTCTATTTTTCAGACAGATTAATTTTTAAAATCATCCATCAGTTTTTTCATCTCCAAATACTTATCCGTATTGTCAACTTTGCTGTAAAGCTCTTTCAACGCTTTTAGGTAAGTAAAGTAAGCATCGGCTGTTTCACCATCCTTTTTAGGGTCGGCAACGGTAGCGCGTGCTTTCTCTATATATTCAATGGCTTTGGTAAATAAATCCATCCATTTTACTTTTTCAAGGTCGGCTTCTTTAAACTTGCGTTGCTCGTTTAACACGTTGTAACCATCTAATATAGTGTTACCACGGTTTATGTATACAACACCTAAATTATACCAGGCATCGCCATAGTCAGGCTTAATTTCAAGGGCTTTGTTAAAATTTTCTTCGGCTTTAGTGTATTGTGCTTTAGCCGTTTCAACATCTTTTTTCTCTTCAGCAGCTTTGCCTAAATCGCTGTAAACAGCACCTGCGGCAAAAAATAATAAGTAGTTTTTACCATCAACGGCAATAGCCTCTCTCAGTTTTTTCTCGGCATTTACCTTGTCATTCATCATCAGGTAAAAGTTTACCTCGGCAATTATCAGGTTAATGTCTTTACCATAAGCAGCCTGCGCATCTTGCAAAGCTTTTATAGCATTGGCAGTATCGCCTTTGGCAGCATATAGGTTCGATAAGTCGATATATGCCGGAGAGCCACCGGCTTTAGCGGTAATTAGTTTATTTACGTAAAAGAAAGCCTTCTCGGTGTTTTTACCCTCGCGGGCCGATAGAAAAGCGTTGCGTACCGCAAGGGTATCAAAGCTTTTATTGTCTTCAGCTACTTTAATCCATTTTTCAAACACGTCTAACGCCTCAGCATATTTTTTCTCTGAGTAAAAGCCTACGCCGCTGTTTACCATAAGGTTGCCGCATATCTGCATTTTTTTATTGGCTTCGCCGGCAAATTCATACTTAGGGTTTATGGCAAGGCATTTTTGGTAAGCCAAAGCCGCCTCATACGCCGGGTTAGGGCTTAAGTTGGCGTGTATAGGGTTTTTGCTAATGGCAATTTCATAATAAATATTGCCGCGATAGTACCATACTTTAGGCTTTTCAAGCGTTTCCGCTTCGGTTACGCCATCAATATATTCCTTGGCCTTGTTTAAGGATTCGGCCTCGCCCTGTCTGTCGGCAGTATAGTTACCAAGCGAGTTGTAGGCAGATACTACCCTTGAATTTTGCCCAAAAGCCAACACTACGCCGGCCAACAAGGCTACAATTGTCAATTTAATTTTCATTAGTCGTTTGTTAAATCAGTGGTCAAAATTAATAGTTTGTATGAATGTAGCACACTACAATTATCATTGTTTATCATAGATTTTCAAAATACGTGCCATTTTAGGGGTTAGAGGCTCGAGACTAGAGGTTAGTTTCTGTTCTAACATAGTTTATGTTAGATGTTGGGGGGGAGAAATTCCATAAATAATAACCTCTCCCCTTGTCCACCTTCGGCGGACGTTCCCCTTTCCATAATATGGAGAGGGGTGGCTG
>JANOCJ010000105.1:0-2371 GCA_031412115.1 Flavobacteriales bacterium | reverse complement strand
CTTCCTGAAAAGTTAACTGCCGAAATGCTGCAAGAAGGCATGGTGCTGTTGTTAGATAAGCCCAAGGGCTGGTCGTCATTTGATGTGGTAAATAAAATGGTATGGGCTATGAAGCGCCAGTTTAAAGTGCGTATAAAGGTGGGCCATGCCGGTACGCTAGACCCTGAGGCTACCGGCCTGCTTATATTATGTACCGGCAAATTCACTAAAAAGATAGATGAGTTTCAGGGTATGGAGAAAATATATACCGGCAGCTTTATTATAGGCGCAACCACCCCGTCGTACGATATGGAGACCGAGCCGGATAACCATTTGCCCTTTGAGCATATTACTGAAGAATATATAAAAGAAAGCGCCAAAGCCTTTACCGGCGTGCTGCAGCAGTTTCCCCCGGCGTTCTCTGCCGTTAAAATAAAGGGCGAAAGGGCGTATGAAATAGCCCGTAGGGGAGAAGTGCCCGATATAAAAGCCAAGGAGATTACCGTAACAGAATTCAATATTACAGATGTAAGGATACCGAAAGTTTGGTTTGAAATAAATTGTTCGAAGGGTACTTATATACGCTCTTTAGTTCATGATTTGGGACAAAAAATGAGTTGCGGGGCGTATTTAGAAACGCTACGACGTACTAGAATTGGGCAATACAGCGTAGATGACGCAATAGGTACCGAAGCCTTTATTGAGAAGCTTTGTTAATAACTTTAGTAAATTGTATAGTAGGTCTTTTCAAAATAAGTTGTAAGGAATTTGCATAATTCGCATTTTTTTTGTAGTTTTACTTCAACTTAACCCCACCCCCCAATGAAAAAGTTACTATTAACCCTTAATCGTCTTGTACCCAATGGGGCGATTATACCTTCAATCACAGCTTTTTTATCACTAACCCTTATAACAAATGCAGATGGACAACAAATTATCAATGCCGGGCCCGACCAAACATTACCAACCTGCGGTGCCTCGACAACGCTTACAGCTACAATCACGTCAACCCAATCGTCCAACACATACACCGTTAGCACAGTCGCCTACAATCCCGACCCATACAATCAAGGTACGCTAGTTTCTTTAGCAGATGATGAGATAACATCTACCGCAATTCAATTACCATTTTCTTTTTGTTTTTATGGCAACACCTACAACCAGGTTTTTATTTGTTCAAATAACTGGATAGGTTTTTCTGCCGGCCAAACCCCAACATGGCAAACCGTTTCTATTCCTACCAACTCAGGCGCTGCACCTAAAAATGCTATTATGGCCCCTTGGCAAGATATTAACCCCGCCAGCGGTGGTTCAGTTCGCTACCAGGTTTATGGCACTGCCCCTTTCCGTCGCTTTGTTGTATCATACTCAAACGTGCCAATGTACTTGTGTACCGGTATGATGTACACCAGCCAAATTAAAATTTACGAAACTACCAACGTAATAGAAACACACATTGCCAACAAACCATTATGCACCAACTGGAATGGCGGTAACGCTGTACACGGTTTGCACAATGCTACCGGCACTCAAGCTGTTATTGTAAACGGCCGCAACAACACCCAATGGACTGTTAACGCAGAAGGTGTTCGTTTTACTCCTGCATCAAACAACCCTAACTATACTGTAGAGTGGTTAAATGAAAACAATAGCGTAGTTGGTATTGGTACTACTATAAACGTTACTCCTTCAACCTCTACTTTTTACCAAGCACGTATTACCTACAACTGCCCAGCAGTTGAGTTTATTGATACCGTAAAAGTATTTACTCCCGGCCCTGTTGTTGATGCAGGTGCTGATATGGCTGCTTGCCCGGGCCAACAAATTCAATTAGGCACACCTGCCCAACAAGGTGTTGATTATGTATGGCAACCAGCTGCCGGTTTAACCAATACTAACCAGGCACAAGCTACTTTAACCGCATCTAACACCGGCAACACTTCAGCTACATACACTTATGTGTTAGCAGCATCTTTCGGTGGCCAGTGCTACAAATTTGATACTGTTCAGGTTTCTGTAAAACCTGCTCCTATAGCTACTTTTACTGCTCCGGTAGGCCAATGCTTAAACGGTAACAGCTTTACCTTAAACGCTGCCGGCAACTTTAGCAGCAATGCCCAATTTAGCTGGGTAATTGATAACACAACTGCTAGCCAATACGGCAGCAGCCTTACTACTACTTTTGCTACCGCAGGTACTCACCCTGTTGTATTAACCGTTAGCGATAGCGGTTGCACTAGCAATGCCCACATTGACTCAGTTAAAGTATTTGATATGCCGGTGGTAAACTTTACTGCTACCAACGTTACCGGTTGCATGCCTTTAACTACCCAGTTTATTGATAGCAGCTCTGCATCAGCAGGTATTATGTCTTACAAATGGGATTTTGGTG
>JANOCJ010000104.1:0-8326 GCA_031412115.1 Flavobacteriales bacterium | reverse complement strand
GGGTGGGGTAAAAAACGTCAATGCCGTCTACCTTTTCGCCGGTACCAATAAATTTAATGGGTTTATTTACTACCGAGCGTATGGTTAACGCCGCACCACCGCGGGTATCGCCGTCAAGCTTGGTAAGTACTACGCCGTCGTAGTCAATAACATCGTTAAAGGCAAGGGCTGTGTTTACAGCATCCTGGCCCGTCATCGAGTCAACCACAAACAGGGTTTCCGTAGGTTTAATAGTTGCTTTTAACGAGCGTATTTCCGCCATCATGGCCTCATCAATAGCCAAACGGCCGGCGGTATCTACCACCACAATATTTTTGCCCGTAGTGCGGGCGTGGGCTACGCCACGTTGGGCAATGCCTATAGCATCGGTAACACCCTCTTCCGAATATACTTCAACGCCAATTTGCTCGCCTAACACCTTTAGCTGGTTAACAGCCGCAGGGCGGTAAACGTCGCAAGCTACAAGTAGCACCTGGCGGCCTTTTTTCTTGTATAAATTACCAAGTTTGCCGGTAAAAGTTGTTTTACCCGAACCCTGCAAACCGGCCATTAATATAATAACGGGGCTGCCTGTAAGGTTTACTTCCACCTCTTTACCACCCATCAACTCCGTCAACTCGTCGTGAACGATTTTAACCATTAACTGGCTGGGCTGTAACGATGTTAATACGTTGGCACCCATGGCCTTTTCCTTAACGGTATCAGTAAACGTTTTGGCAACTTTAAAGTTAACGTCGGCATCCAACAGGGCTTTGCGCACCTCTTTCAGCGTTTCGGCAACGTTTATCTCTGTAATCTGGCCCTGGCCTTTAAGCACCTTAAATGCCCGGTCTAACTTATCGCTTAAATTTTCAAACATAGCTATGGTAATAGGGCTTCAAAGATAGTAATTTTAGTGGTGAGTTGGGAGGGCTGAGGGGTGAGTATTTTTGTTCACCGTAACCCCAGCCACTTTCCAACGTACACCCGTTGAAAAACTCACAGCAGGCCACACTTTCTACGCTACCCTTTTACCGACCTTTACTATATGCAATGGCCCCGGCTGCGTAAGTGGCTTACCCGTATTTTCTTTTTCCTGTCGTTGCCCTTTGTACTGCTGTACTTGGTGGCAGGCATCTTTATGTTGTTTTTTGAGGATGATGCCAAAGTGTTTTTCACCAAAAAATTAAACGAGCAATTATTGACGGAAGTGAAGATTGAAGATATCAATTTTTCGCTACTGAAAAAGTTCCCCTTTGCTACTATTGAGTTGAAAAATGTGTCGGCAAACGAGGTGGTACCCGGCGATAAGAAAGAAAAGCTATTGGTTGCAGGCCGCATTTACTGCCTGTTTAACTGGTTTGATATGTTTGACAACAACTACCATTTAAAGCAGATAGAGCTGGAGGATGTTAGCCTTAACCTAAAGCGCTTTGCCGATGGTACGGATAACTTTCATTTTTGGAAAGAGGTGAAAGGTGACACCACCAAAAGCGCCCCCATAAACATACGCCTTACACAGGTTAGCTTTAAAAACCTAAACCTGTTGTATACCGATGCACCCAACAATACCAAGCTAAACCTTACGGTAAAAACCGCCACCGTAGCCGGTGAATTTGCCGACGATAACTACACGCTTACCGCCAGTGCCGACCTTACTGTTAACAGTTTGCTGGCCGGTGGGTATGTTATTCCGCCAAGTGCGCGGGCTAAATTGGATGTGAAAGCACAGGTGGACAACAAATCGCAGACGTATAGCTTTACCAATGCGTTGATTGAATTGGGCAACCTGAAGCTGGAAACATCGGGCAGCATAAAAGCCGGTAAAAAGCCCTATATAGAAATTGCCGTAAAGGGAAAAGATTTAGATGTACAGGCCGTGTTATCGGCACTTCCGCCTAACATTGCACAATACGCTACCGACTACGAAAGCCAGGGCCGCTTTTATATTGATGGCCTGATAAAAGGCCCGTTGGCTAACCCAACAACCAGCGCTACGTTTGGTATTAACGGCGCAACCATCATACATAAACCTAGCAATACCAAGTTAAGCAACGTAAATTTTACCGGCACATTTTTTAGCGATAACAAACCTGAGAACGGCAAACTTAACCTGAATAACATTCGCTTTACCTTGCCCGAGGGAACTGTTACCGGGCAGTTTAAGTTAGAAAACCTTAACCAACCCTATATTACAGCACAGGTAAAAGGCACCGCCAACCTTGCCAGTTTGCGCCATTTTATTCCTACGGATGAAATTAAAAGTATGTCGGGGGTTGTTACTGCCGACGTTAAATTGCGCGGCTATATTGGCGAGTTAGAGCAGATAGCCCAAGGCAACACATCGGCCGCCGAGGGCAGCATCATCCTAAAAAATGGCGAGTTGGATTTGAAGAGCTACCACCACGTTTTTGCAGGTGTAACGGGCAGCGCAACCTTTGCCAACAGCACCGCTACGCTTAATCAACTATCATTTAACATTGGCCGTAGCAGCTTTGTGTTTAATGGCGTGGTTGATAATTTCCCCACTTGTTTGCTGAATAAAAATGAGAAGGTGCGCATTACAGCCCGGTTGTATTCGCCGTATGTTTCTATTGACGAACTGCTGATTGCCCCTATTAAAGACCCATTGAAGGATACTGCGTATGTATTTACCTTATCGGAACGCTTTGAGGCTAACCTTGCTGTTGAAGTCAAGCAGGTTGATTTTCGCCGCTTTACGGGTACGGGTTTAACTGCTAATTTAAAACTGTATAACCGTGTGATAGACCTATCGGGTGTGCGGCTAAACACCGCCAATGGCAACGTTTCTATGACAGCCCATATTGATGCACGGTCAACCAACATCATCCGCACATCGTGCGAGGCACAGTTGGACAATATTGATATACACCGCCTGTTTTATGAGTTTGAAAACTTTGGGCAAACTACGCTGCAAAGCAAGCATATCAAGGGAACGCTAAGCGCATCGGTAGCTTACGCATCTAACTGGAACAAGAATTTAGAGATTGATTTTGGCAGCATAATAGCCGAAAGCGATGTACAGATTGTAAACGGCTCGTTGGTAAATTTTGAGCCTGCCAGCGCCATGTCGCGCTTTATAAATGTAGATGAGTTGAAAGACATCCGCTTCTCAAACCTTAGCAACCATATTATCATCCGCGATAAGCTAATAACCATACCTGAGATGGATATTCAGAGCAATGTGCTGCGCCTTACCGGCTATGGTACCCATACGTTTGATAATGTGATGGACTACCACGTTAAGGTTGGCTTGCGCGAACTGCTTTCTAAAAAATTCCTGAAAAATAAAAAGCCACAACTGGATGCTAATGGCGAAGCGGTTGAAGATGACGGCAAAGGCGGTGTTAACCTCTTTCTTGCTATTAGCGGCACGGCAGACGACCCAAAGGTGCGCTATGACACCAAGGCCGTTAGCGCCAAAATAAAACAGGACATACAGAACGAAAAAGTAAACCTGAAAAAAATCTTCAAAAACGAATTTTCTAAAAAGAATAAGGAGGGCGAACAACCGGCAGAAACTCCCGAAGAAGACAACGGCCCCAAGCTAAGGGATATGTTTAAAAAGAAGAAAGATAAGCCCACTAAAAAGGCGAAAAAAACTACTACACCTGCGGTTGAGTGGGAAGAGAATTAGTGTATAGTGGGTGGTGTGTAGTGGTTAGATTTCTTACCACATAGGCACATAGAAACATAGTTGCTTACGCCTCATTTCTTTATGCCCTATGTGTCTATGTGGTTCAAAAACTACTCTACCACAACCAACTTTTTAGTAACACTTGCCGAGCCACTTTGCAGGCGTGTTAGGTAAATACCGGGGCTAAGGTTGCTAATATCAAAACGGGCAGGCAGCGCCATACCGTTGGTAGATTGGTTGCTTAACTGCCTTCCACCCAAATCAAAAATCTGGAAAGATAAATTACCTTGCAAGGCTGTGCTTGCATTAATATATACCTCGCCTTTGGCGGGATTAGGATAAACAGCAAACTGCGTAGCCAACTCCTCCTCTACCCCAACATAGGGCAGCAAAAACTGGCTGCAAACGGTATCTCTGCCGCACTGGTTGCTTGCCACCAAACAAATGGTATAATTGGTTGGGTTGGCAAAGGTATGTTGTACCGAATCTTCGGTAGTAGTAATAACAGTGCCATCGCCAAAGTCCCAAGTATACTCCGTTGCATAAGGAGTTGTAGCATAAAAATCTACCGTAAGGCCAAAACCCACCGAGGTATAATTGGCTACAGGCTCAGCAATAAAATATACTGTATCGCTCACTGTTTTGGTACACTGCATGGTCCACCCGGCAATAGCTTCAGTAAAATTAACCACCACAGGCCCGGTGGTCGAAACGTTGTAAAAAGTATCCAGCGTTTCAGATAAAACATCAGTACCAATGTTAAATTGAAAATTGCCTAAAGGATTGCCATTAAAAGCTGCTTTGCAATACATTTTATCAAACCCAATGCCCGGCGCTGCGCCACTAACATATAGCGTGCCCGGCGCGCAAACGGTATCATGTACAAAGCTAAGCGAAGGGTTTAGCGTGTACTCTACTATAGGTTCAATATAAAAATCGTTGTCTGATGCAAAGGAGAGCATCTTTACCCACGGGAAATTATAACGGGTAATGGACAGGTTTTCCAAATCGCCATCGCCGCTGGCATTACCGTATATTTTAATGGCGGGTGCGCCGGGCGTTTCTATCACCATAACAAAAGCGCCATACATGGTAATAGGCGTATCAAAAGTTATAATATGGCGTTGGTCGGCAAGCGGTGCGTTGGGGTCGTTATTACTAATAGCAACGGTTCCGCTAGCCATTGGCGGGTCAAACGGAAGGCTATCCAATGGGTTCATATCATACAAATGGCCTGTAACCGTAACGGTTTGCTGCCCATTGCCCGGTACGTGGCCGTAAAAGCACAAACCCTTAACGGTAATACCTTGGGGCGCGGTGTAGTACTGCCCGTAAGCCAGAAAATTGCTGGCGGCCGATAGCGTATATGTAGCATTAGCCGTAGCTTTGGCGCGAGTATACAACAGCGTATCGTTGCCGCACGACTGCGCTTTGCCTGCCGCTGTAATTAAAAGAATAAAAACTGTAAGAGTATAAATTAACCGCATCAACGTATTTTTTGTCAATTTTACGAATTTAACCGATGAACGCCACAGACGTTACCGCATTTTTATTAGAGTCGCCCGTTGAATTGTCTGCCTTTGTATTGTCTGTTGCTTATGTATGGTTAAATGCACGCCAAAATATTTGGTGCTGGCCTGTTGGCGGACTTTCTGTAGCGTTATATGCCTACGTTTTTTTTGATAGTAATATTTTTGCCGATGCCTTTTTGCAATTAATTTACCTTGGTTTTAGCGTTTACGGCTGGATTAATTGGAAAAAAATACAGAACAGCCCTGATGAGATGCCTGTAATCTCCATCTACAAAAAGCCTTTAGCTATTGGCAAATACCTACTGGCCAACCTATTTTTGTTTGCCGCTGTATACCTGTTGTTGTATACTATTGATGGTGCCAAGCTACGCGAGTGGGATGCACTTACCTTTTGCCTAAGCCTTACTGCGACTTATTTAAGCACCAAAAAAATTATAGAAAACTGGCCGTTGTGGATTATTACCAACCTGTTGTATATAGCTATTTACCTGTTTCGTGGGCTAGAGCTTACGGCTGTGCTGTCTGTTATTATGATTGTGCTTTCCGTTTACGGATGGGTAAAGTGGAGGGGTGAACTGAAAAAAACACCGGCTGCACACTAAAGCCCGTTTTTTTGCGTTGGAAATTAAAATCCTTACGCATGATAACCAACATTTTAACCAATGCCCACCGCCACCGTAAGCTCCTGGCTGCTGTTACATTTTCGTGCCTATTAAGCATAATGCTGGCCTTTTACAGATTTTATATTACCGACTCGCACATATTTGGTTTCCTGCTCTGGAATTTGTTTTTAGCCGCAATCCCGTTTGGTTTTGCGTTGCTGTTATCATCATATACCGCCAAAACTAAAAAGGTGGTTTTCTTTGCTACGCTGGCGTTGTGGCTACTGTTCTTCCCCAATGCGCCTTATGTATTAACTGACCTTGTACACCTGTACCCGCGCTGGGGAGTGCCTTTTTGGTTTGATTTGGTATTTGTTTTCACCTTTGCATGGAATGGCGTTATGCTGGGCTACCTATCATTACTTTTTATAGAAGATACCTTGTATAGAATGTATAACGGCTACGTAGCCTTTGGGTTTGCCATATTCTCGCTAAGTATAGGCGCTTTTGGTATTTACCTTGGCCGGTTTGACCGCTGGAACAGTTGGGACTTATTTCAAGAACCGATACCTATGATGCGCGATATTGCCGAATACTTTTTACACCCCCGAACCCATGCAAATACTTGGGCTATTACTATTATTATTGCGGCCTTTTTGGTAACCGGCTATTTGGTAATAAAGCAGCTTAGTAAGTTGAATGGGGTGTTTAATAATGTTGAATAATCCCCCCTGCCGTAGTATCGGGAGCAGGGGGAAGAGCCATTTATCTACTTTTTCTTCTTCTTCCCCTTTGAGAATTTAGCCCATACCTTGGCCGGAATAATTTTGTCTATTACATATTCCTTCATATCGTCTTTCTTCTCTATAAACCACCATTTATTGCCGTATTTAGGGTCATTTATGGCAAACATGCTGCTCTCTAGCGTAAGGTAAAAACTACGGGTAGCAAAATCGGGTTTAACAGCCTCTTCGCCATACTGCTGTTTAAGCACTTCAGCAGCTAGTTTAAAGGTTTCTTCCTCTTGCGTGGGGTTATCAGCCAAAGGCTTTTTGTAATAGAGCCGCGCCTGCATTTTATAGGTTACCAATACATATTGTACAGCATTATCCTTAACAACTTTTGATAGTTTATAATCATCAAACTTACCAAAGCTAAAGCCTACCATCGTATCGTTAAACACGGCTTTCATAGCCTCGGCAATACTCTGGCGCGGAAAAAACTCAAAAAACTTGGGGTACATTATATTCAATGCTGAGTCGATATTACCACTTTCCAGCATTTTTGAATAATGATTTAACGAGTTTACAATCTCGGTTTTAGCATTGGTTTTTTGCGCTTGAACACCCAAAGAAACCAACAGCAATAATGCCAATAAAATCTTCTTCATAAAAAATAACTAATTAAATATAGCAGATGGTTAATTATACAAAAGATTCTAGTGTATGTTTAATAATGGCAATGCACTCATCAATTTGTTGCTCAGTCATAACCAACGGCGGCGCAAAACGAATAATATCGCCATGGGTAGGCTTAGCAAGCAAACCATTATCGCGCAGAGCAAGGCAAACATCCCAAGCATCTTTACCGTTGTGTGGTTTTATATCTATAGCATTTAGCAAGCCTTTGCCGCGCACGGCTGTTATTAAGGGCGATTGAATATCGCGTAAGCCTTTGCGTAAACGCTCGCCTAATACGGCAGCATTTTCGGCCAGTTTTTCATCCCTCACAACCTCAAGCGATGCTATTGCAACGGCACATGCCAAGGGATTTCCACCGTAAGTACTACCATGCTGGCCGGGTTTTACCGTCAACATAATTTCGTTAGATGCAAGTACTGCACTAACAGGATAAACACCACCTGCAAGGGCTTTGCCCAGTATCAGCATATCGGGTTTAACACCTTCATGGTCGCAGGCTAAAAGCTTGCCGGTGCGGGCTATTCCAGTCTGAATTTCATCTGCAATAAAAAGTACATTGTTGGCTTTGCAAAGGGCATACGCTTTGGCTAAATACCCTTCATCGGGTACAATAACCCCGGCTTCGCCTTGCATGGGTTCAACCAAAAATCCGGCTACGTTTTTATCTTCCAACTCCTTTGCAAGAGCTTCTAAATCGTTATACGGAATATTAACAAAACCGGGCGTAAACGGGCCGTAGTTGTTCTTCGCATCCGGGTCGGTAGACATAGAAACAATAGAGATAGTACGCCCGTGAAAATTCTCATTCGCCACAATAATCTTAGCCTGATTTTTTTCTATCCCTTTAACTTCGTAACCCCATTTGCGGCAAAGCTTTAAAGCCGTTTCAACACCCTCTGCACCGGTATTCATAGGTAACACACGGTCGTACCCAAAATATTCGGTTATGTATTTCTCGTACTTGCCCAGCATTTCATTATAAAAAGCACGCGAGGTAAGGGTTAATTTCTGTGCCTGATTAACCAACGCATCAATAATTTTAGGGTGGCAATGGCCTTGGTTTACAGCCGAATACGACGAAAGAAAATCGTAGTAGCGTTTGCCCTCTACATCCCATACAAAAACGCCTTCGCC
>JANOCJ010000103.1:0-38781 GCA_031412115.1 Flavobacteriales bacterium | reverse complement strand
ACCGGAACCGTTACTTTTTATGGCGCGTTTAATGTAACTAATAACAATAGCAGCCGCACAGGCGATAAAATATATAATAACACACTAGTTGTACCTGAACGCCCCGTGAGCATTAACGAAGATGCAGCATTGGCAGGCGTAACTATTTACCCAAACCCAAGCAACGGCAACTTTAATGTGGCGGTAAATAACGTTACCGGAGATGTTGAAACAAAAGTATTTTCTGCCGAAGGCAAATTGGTTTACAGCGAAACCCACCAAAACATTGGTACCGGCAAGCAAAACATCAGCCTTAATTTAAACGGCAAACTAAACACAGGTATTTATTTTATTGCTGTAAAAGCAGGCGAAGCAAGCAAAGTGCTGAAGTTTATTGTGCAGTAAACCCTCATCCTATATCCTTCCCCCTAAAAGGGGAAAGACTTTTTATTCTTTAGAATTATTTAGCCCACGGTTTAAACCGTGGGCTTTTTGTTTCGTATTTTCGCACCACGCATGAGCCACCCGTTTACCCATAACCATAAGCCCGACACCTTCGATTTAGCGAAGCCCACAGATATTATGGCTTTTGCCCAACATGCAGGGCAAAATGAGCAGGTAGTTGTTTTTCCGAAAGATTATAAACCACTACCTAAACAAACGGTTTACGAAAAAAGCCCATTTGCCAAGCACGAACTAAAAACCAAAAGCCTATTGCCTATGGATAAGATACCGGGCGAGGGTTGGGTTTTTATTGCCTTGGTAGCCATTTTTATACTGCTAATGTGGCTGCGCCGCATTAACGCAAAAAAAATGTGGGTATACCTTAGCGCCTTTTACAACCGCCGTGCCCTAAATGAGTTGTTTGACGAGGAAAATTTATTGTCGTCGCCCTTTTCACTCATTCTGTTTTTGGCCTTTTGCCTTACGGGCGGGCTATTTATAACCAAAGCCATAGGTGTTGTTGGTGGCGCCCCCCATATAGATTTTACCGACTATAGGGCCTTTGGCATTTTTACCGGTGGTTTGCTGGTTATATATGCCGCAAAAATTATTTTCATTCAATTAATAGGGTATATTTTTAGAATTTACCCCCTTGCCAGGCAGTATGCTTTTAACGTTTACCTGCTTAATAATATACTGGGATTAATGCTTATACCGGTGGTAGCCATAGCCTATTACACAGGCGCACCGGCAGATGTATGGGCAACCTACACGGGCATTGCCCTATTTGCGCTATTCTTTCTTTTACGCTTTGCTAAAGCCTTTACTATTGACGGGGTGGCCGCCCCTTTAAATTTGCTTTATTTATTTTTATATCTTTGCACCCTTGAAATTTTGCCGCTTGTTGTGGCAATCAAGGTAGTAAACAGCTTGTAAAGAACCGGCCAACCAATGAGCGAAGAGAAACCCAACAAGGTTAAAACCATTTTGGTTACCCAACCAAAACCCGAAGGCGATAAGTCTCCGTATTTTGACCTTGCGAAAAAGCTTAATTTAAAAATAGACTTTCGCGAGTTTATACACGTGGAGGGTGTCGATTCAAAAGACTTCCGCCGCGACCGTATAAACATTTCGGAGTTTACTGCTATTATTTTGACCAGCCGCAATGCGGTTGATCACTTTTTTCGCATGTGTGCCGAGATGCGCGTTACTGTGCCCGATACAATGAAATATTTCTGTATTTCAGAATCAACTGCATTATATATGCAGAAGTATGTGGTGTACCGTAAGCGAAAAATTTTTCATGGCAAGCAGAAGTTTAGCGATATGATTGACATATTGAAGAAACACAAGGAAGAGAAATTTTTGCTTCCCTGCTCTGACATTGCCCGCGACGAAATGAGCGATATACTTGACCAAAACAAGTTGACTTATCAAAAAGCGGTTATTTATAAAACTGTTTGCAGCGACTTGTCGGACTTGGCAGATGTTAAGTATGATGTGTTGGTGTTTTTCAGCCCTATGGCGGTTAAATCATTGTTTCAAAACTTTCCTGATTTTGTACAAGGCCCAACGCGTATTGCTGCCTTTGGCCCTACTACAGCCAAGGCTATTACCGATGCTAATTTGCGCTTGGATATACACGCCCCTTCTACCATTGCCCCGTCTATGACAATGGCTTTGGAACATTATGTTGTACAGATAAACAAAGGCAAATAGGAAACACACTTACTTTATAAAGTACGGATGAAACTTATAAACCCAGAATTTTCGGGTATTAAGAATATTATATTTGATTACGGCGGTGTAGTTATTGATATACACTACCAACGCACCCAACAGGCTTTTCAGGATTTAGGTGTGGCCAATGTACCGGCATTGATGACCGGCCCGGCCGTAAACGACCTTTTTTACCAGTTTGAAACCGGCAACATTGGTGCCGAACCTTTTCTTAACCGTTTATGGGCTTTTCTACCGGAAGAGTCAATGCATGACGGCGATACTGTTTATAAAATGGTTCAGGCATGGAACGCCATGCTGGGTGAAATTCCGGCGGAACGTTTAACGCTGCTAACTACGCTTAAAGAGCATTACAACACCTTTCTTTTAAGCAATACCAATACGCTGCACATTGCTGCCGCTGATGGGTATTTAAAGCGAGAGCATAACGTTAACAGCATCCACCCATTCTTTCATAAAGTATACTATTCATACGAGATGGGAATGCGCAAACCCAACGCCGACATTTACGAAAGTGTATTGCAGAAAGAAAATTTAAACCCGGCCGAAACCTTGTTTATTGATGATAACGAGGACAATATAAATGCGGCCAAAGCCCTTGGTATACATACCATACACTTAGTTGTGCCGCAGCATATTTTGGAGTTGTTTGCGTAGCCGTTTTTCTCCCCCAAGAAACCATATCATTTTTTAAGCCTACCTTTAACGCATGGCTTTAGAATTGGTAGGCAGAATAAAAGTAAAAGGCGTAAAGCCTGTACCTGTTGAAAAACGGGTGCGGTTTGATTTAACAATAGGGGCAAAATATTACATTTCGTTTGAGGATAATCAGGTTTATCCATGCACTCTAAAAGAGATTATAACCACGCTGGAGCCTCGCCAAATAAAGGTTGTATCGCAACTAAAAAAGTTGAAGAAAGACGGCGGCGCCGTGTTTTTTGATGAGTTTGTAGTATACGCCCATGAAATAGGCCGCACACCCGATGAAGCCGCTAAAAATGTGGCCCAATGGTTGGGTATTGAATAGTAAAAAAATCAACCAAAATATTACTTCATATTTTGCATTGTTCTAATAAAATTATACTTTAGTAAAAAACTAAAGCCATGAAAAACCTACTAATCTTTCCACTGCTATTTGTTTTATTCTCAGGCGTACAAATTTCACCTAACGCTCAATTAAGTAATAGTATTCAAACAGACAATAATTCAACTGAATCAGACTGCGAAAAATACAAGGTTGGAACAGTTATGGTAGTAAATCAGTCTAAAAACAATATCCGTGGTAGCATTTTTGGCTATACCTATTTTATGGATGATTTAGGAAATACTCCTATAGAGCAAGGAGCTGACTTTCAGTTAACACCGGGAGATTCTGCTGAATTTGCCAATAGAATTGAAGGAAATGTTAGATGTGATGCTGATAGGGAGATACAAGACCCAAACGCTATGAAGTATATGACTTGGAAGCCACAAGACATTCAAAAAAATGCAGTGGTAAAACGCTGTAAAACAACAAGAATTGTTATTAAATAATCTCCTGGCACAATTCTATCAATACCCCGTTGGTGCCTTTGGGGTGGAGAAAACATACCCATTTATTGTCCGCACCTTTTTTAGGTTCTTCATTTAATAGCTGAAAACCTTCGTCTTTCAATCGTTGCATTTCAGCGCGTATATCAGCTACATCGTAGGCTATATGGTGGATGCCTTCGCCACGCTTTTCTATAAATTTAGCAATAGGGCTATTCTCATTGGTAGCTTCCAGCAACTCAATCTTACTCTCGCCCATTTGGAAGAAGGAAGTAGATACCCCTTCGCTTTCTACCACTTCCATTTTATACGGCGGGCGGTTAAACAGCTTGGTAAATAAAGCGTTTGATGCTTCAATGTCTTTTACGGCAATGCCTATATGTTCAATTTTTAGCATAACTATTCGTCGTCGGTAACAGGGTTGGGTTTCATTCTTTGCTGAACATCACGTTCCTTTTGATACCAGAATTTAGCCTTGGCGGTATCACCTTCTATCAAATAAAAATCTCCTTGGTTGCGGTAAGGCAGCGGGTTTTCAGGGTGTAGTTTTAAAAACCTGCGGTTTACATTTTTAGCTGTGGTAGTATCGCCTTGCAAATATGCATTTTTAGCTAACTGGTAATGAGCCTGTATATGCATTGTATCGCGCTCAAGCACCTTAAAAAAGTATACCCCTGCACTATCCAGCTGGCGCAAAACCATGTAGCAATTGGCTAAATCCATCCAGTATTTTACGGGCGTTTTGGTAGTTAATTTAACTGCCTTTTGCAGTGGTGCCAGTGCCTTTTCAGGATTGCGTTTTTCAAATAGTAAAATACTTCCGTAGTAATTATTATTCTCGGCCCTATTAGGATAAATAGCCAGCGATGCAGCAAAATGGCCCAAAGCTTCATCAACCAACTTAGCCCGTTTAGGGTTGTTAGGGTCCATTTTTTTATACTGGCGGCGCAGTTCCAACGCCAATTCCGATTGTGCCTTAGCCGAGTTCTTCACCACCTTTACATCGTGCCTAAAAAGCGTTAGCGCATCTTTCCAATCGGTATTGCGGTTAACCGTAATAACACTGTAGGGGATGATAAAAACCAAGGCCGCGCCATACAGCAGTGTGTTGCCTTTTAGTAGCACATTGCTTGTGGTTTCAATCTTTGCAAGGCGCAACAAGCCATAGGCCAAAGCCAAACAAAAGCCTATGGATGGGATGTAGATAAAACGCTCGCCCACTATGCCAACAACCGGCACCAATATATTGCTGAATAAAAATATGCCAGCTAAATACACCCAAGCCGCATAGCCTAAAACGGTTGGCTTTTTAAGTGTATATACTGCATAGCCAAACAGCGCAAAATGCAGCAGCATAGATATGATGGCAATTACACCTAACTGGTCTGAAAAGCCCACAACAGGCAACTGATTGTAACCGTAGTAAAACGCCAGCGGATAAGGGACAAACAACAGGCGCACATAGTGGCTCATCCAATAAAAACCGGTAGCAATATGTACGGCAAAACTTGGCTCTTCAACTAAAGGGTTTTCTAAAAACAACGGCTCGCGGTTCATGCCGGGCAGCAGGGCAAAAAGTAAGGCATAGAAAACAGCGGTAATGGCTACAAATATACCCATGCCTATCAGTGCCTCTTTACGCTTTTGGGTAAAGTAGTAAACGGTAATGGGCAAAATGCCAATAAAACATACCGAACTGGCCTTTGACATTAACGCCAAAACAAACAACCCTACCGCAGCTATCAGGTGCTTTATCGTAGATTCTTTTGCATATCTCAACAGGTATAAGCCCGATAAAAGACCAAACAATAGGGCCAACAATTCGTCGCGGCTTTTTAGGTTATTTACTACCTCGGTATGCACGGGGTGCGCTGCAAATAGTATAGTGGCAAGCAGCGGCAGCCAACGATTTTGGCCTGGCAAACACCTCCGCAATAACCTATATAATAGCACACAGGTTAAGGCATACAACAGCACATTAAAAAAATGGCTTACGTGTGGGTTGGCCTTAAAAAACTGATATTCTATAGCATAAGTGGCCTTTACAATGGGGCGGTATTCAAACTTAACCGAACCATCGGTAACATAATTTGTGGTAAAAATTTCGGGCAAAGCCTTTATGCCCTTTTGTATTAACGGGTTTCTGTTGGTGACTAAATTATCATCCAGCGAGTAAAAATTGCCAATACTATTCACATACAACAAAAAAGCAAACACGGCTATCAACGCATAAAACCAACCCTCGCCCGACAGGGTGGTTACATTTTTTTGCGCCTTATTCTTGCTGTCAACTTGCTTTTTCATAGTTTTAAGGCACGAAAATTAGCCATTAATCTAATAAACATGAAAATAATTGCATTCTTATCCTCGCTACTTATCAGCTACACCCTGGCTGCGCAAACAAGCTATACCTGGGTGGTAGAGAATATTTATGAAGATGCGGGCGAATTTAGCAACGGCTTGGCGGTTGTTAAAAAGGGCGGAAAATATGGTGCTATCAACACTTCGGGCAAAGAGGTTATCCCTTTTGAGTTTACTGAACTGAACCCTTTTACTGAAAAGGTAACATCATTTAAGCGCGGCGACAAAGTGGGCATTATTGATATTAACGGCAAAGTATTGTGCGAAAAAGATTACGAAAAAATTTACCCGGTAAGCGATAGCTGCGCCAAGGTTTTTAAAGGCGAATATGGCTTTATTAATGCGTACGGCAAAGAAGTGGTGCCGGTTGCATTTGCCAACCTATTGCCTTTTAACAGCGGCATGACGTACTTTTTTAAAGACCTGAAATATGGTTTTTACAATACCAAAGGTGAGGTTGTTGTTCCGCTTAACTATAAAGAGGTAGGTGTATTTGCCGAAGGCCTTTGCCCTGTTTTAGTTAATGGCAAATGGGGTTATATAAATACCAAAGGGAAGTTGGTAATACCCGCTGAATATGCTGAAGCAGGTAAATTTTCGGAAGGGTTGGCCTGCGTACAAAAGGGCGACAAATGGGGGTTTATAGATAAAACAGGCAAGCTGGTTATACCCTATAAATTTGAGATACAAACCGAGTTTCGCCAAGGGGTAATAGAGGTGTATGAAAACGATGCCAAAGGCAGTAGCGTAGCTACGTATTACAACCCAAAAGGCGAACTGCTTTTTCAGCTAAAGCCCGGTTGGTGGGTTAGCGGCAAGTTTAGCGATGGGATGATTGTAGCATCGGACGGGCACTATTATACCTACCTGAATATGAAAGGCGAAGTGCCTTTTGAGTCGGAATACGCAGGCACTATGCCTTTTAAAAATGGCTACGCTGCCGCTAAAGGCCGCTTGGGTATTGTTATAATTGATAAGAATGGAAAAGAGCTGGCCGGCGAACCTTTGGAAGATGCCAAGCAATACAACGAGGGCCTTATACCGGTGCGCGTAAACGGCAAATGGGGATATATTTCACCTGTAAAGTAGTAGTATTACGCTTTTAACTATTTTTGCAACCGCTTTAAAGAAATTAACTATGGGACGTGGATTTGAGAAACGCAAGCATAAAATGTTTGCCCGCTATGACAAAATGGCCAAAGGCTTTACCCGCGCAGGTCGCGAGATTGCGCTGGCTGTAAAAAACGGCACTGCCGACCCTGAATTTAACCCGCGTTTGCGTGTGGCTATTCAAAACGCTAAGGGCCTTAACATGCCTAAAGACCGTATTGATGCCGCTATTAAAAAGGCCGCCGGTAAAGATGAAAAGGGTTTTGAAGAATTAACATACGAAGGGTACGGCCCACACGGTGTGCCTATATTTATAGAATGTGCGTCTGACAACCCTACGCGTACCGTTGCCAACATACGTATGTATTTTAACCGCAACAACGGCACTTTGGGCACATCAGGCTCATTAAGCTTTGTATTTAGCCGCAAGGGTGTTTTTAAAATAAATGGCGAAGGCAAAAACATTGACGACCTGGAATTGGAGTTGATTGACTTTGGTTTAGAATCGATTGAAGAGGACGAAGGGTTCATTTATATTTATACTGATTTTACCGAATTTCACCATATGCAAAAAGCCTTGGAGGAGCGTAAAATTGAAGCCATAAGCGCCGAGCTGCAACGTGTACCGAATACCTATACCGACCTTACCGAAGAGCAAGAAGAAGAGGTATTGGAGTTGGTAGAGAAAATAGAAGCCGATGATGACGTATTAAACGTTTTTCATAATCTGAAATAGTTCGTAGTTGGCAGTTCGCAGTTGACAGTAATTATGATAATAGCAAAAAGCCCCATGCAATGCACGGGGCTTTTTTATTGAATATATGCCTGAATATTTTGGTAGCTAAACTATCAACCACTGACAACGAACCGCAAACTAGCTAGCCTATCGCCCTAAACAACAGAAACAGCGCTGCTGATAGCACAACGGTAACAGGTAGTGTAAGTAGCCATGCTATGGCAATATTTTTAAGCGTACCGCCTTGCAGGTTTTTAATACCACCCTGCGATACCATTGTACCTGCTATACCACCTGTTAACACCTGTGTTGTGCTTACCGGCAAGCCTGCATAGGTAGAAAGGGCTATGGTAGATGCGGCCACTAACTGTGCAGATGCGCCTTGGGCATAGCTCATGTTTGAGTTGCCAATTTTTTCGCCAATGGTTATTACAATACGTTTCCAGCCTACCATGGTACCAAGGCCAAGCGCTAACGATATCATAAGGATAACCCAGGCAGGAGAATAGTTGGTGTATGATTTTAAGCCCACTACCCTATCGTTAGCAATAAAGAAACTGCCTTCTTCGCCATTAATAGCTTTGGTCAATTTTTTAGTATCAGCCTCATTTAATTTAAGGTGGCCTGCTTTTAGTACCTTTTCAATATTGCTGCTTATAAGGAGGATGTCTTTACGCACCTCAAATGCTTTCTCTTTAGGAATGTTGGCACCCGCACCACTTACCAGCAATTTAAGGTTGTCTAACTCTTCGGCTGCTTTGGTAATTTTTTTGCGGTCTTCGCCGGCAAGTTCATCTAGTTTAATGCTGCTAACTACCTGTTCTATTTGGGTAATAGGCTGTAGCATTTCTTTTGCTTGAATGTTATGGTCTATTGCAAAGTAAGCAGGTACAATACCAATCAATACCAACATAACAAGGCCTACGCCTTTTTGTCCGTCGTTTGAGCCGTGAGCCCAGCTAACGCCTGCCGAGGTAACAATTAAGATACTACGTATCCAAGCGGGTGGTTTTTTACCCGGTTCGTGTTCTTTGAAAATCTTAGGATTTTTAACCAAATATTTTAGCAGAAGCATCATTACCACTGCCATAAAAAAACCTATAGCGGGAGATAGTAATAGCGACATGCCCACATCTTCGGCCTTGGCCCAGTTAATACCTGCACCAAAGCTGCCTTGCAGGTAACTGTATGAAAGGCCTACGCCAATTATAGAACCGATAAGTGTATGCGAACTTGAACAGGGGATGCCAAAGTACCAGGTACCTAAGTTCCAGGCAATGGCGGTAATAAGCAAGGCCAGCACCATACTCATGCTATGCCACATATTTTGGTCTACCAGCGCCTCTATGGGTAATAGGTTTACAATGCCCATAGCAACAGCTATGCCGCCGGTAAATACGCCAATAGAATTGAAAATTGCCGATAAAACAACAGCCACCGAAGGCTTAAGTGAATTGGTATAAATTACGGTAGCTACAGCGTTGGCGGTATCGTGAAAACCGTTAATAAACTCGAACGCACATGCGCATAAAATACAGGCTATTAGTAATACTGTAAGCCATGTGTCTAATCCAAACATCAATAAGAATATTTAACTAAGGCAAAATTAGTTAAATGCTTATGGTTGTAAGCCTGCAATCAATTACTTAAACTTGGCTTAACATTAATTTAATGAGTCTTTGACGAATGGGATTTTACTTTTTGAACTGCAATTGCCAGCTATAGCCTACTACCAGTGTATCGCGCTTATCAATCAATACCTGAAAGGCCTCTGTAACCCTGTTTTTGCGAGAAATGGCAAAACGCACTTCGTATGCAGGTGTGGTATTCCGTTGAACAAAAGCAGCCATAAACCCTAAAAATTTAACCGAAGTAACATTGCCAAAAGTATCGCGTTGCAAGCTGGGCGTTTCCATAGAGAATTCCATTTCATCCTGTGCAATGTAGCTGTAGTTTATCAGTTGGTCGGCAGCAACAGTATCAAGGCTTGCAAAGGCTTTTGCAAATTGTGCAGCCCTACTAATATACTTTTCGGCATTATGTATATCCGCAGTATTTATGGTATATTCTGCTGTATCATCTTTTAAATAATACCGCACATTTATCTCCTTAAAATCTTTGTAAGTATCCCCCTCTGTACTATCGGCAATATAAAGCGCAATGCGCGATGCTATTATTTCAAAATCCAAATCAAAACTATCGGGCTGTGGCCGGGTAATTTCAACCAATAAGCTTTTAGGCTTGCTATTATTAATATCCTCGCGTTGGGTTATTGTACAGGCTTCGGCATTTACCTTTTGGGCAATGGTTTTTTCCAGTGCAGCATCATTAATGCCGCTACAAGCCGCCAAAATACATACCAATAAAAACAGGGCAACCGTTTTGCGCATATTTACGATATACTGTTTCTAACTCGTTGCGAATAGGCACGTACAGCCGTCATTAAATCGTTGCCTTTGTCCATTTCTTGTTTTACAAAAATGGCGGCTAAAATATGGGTAAGCCGTTCACCTTCGTCGGCACCATCTATTTCAATGGGCAGAGGCTGCTCTTCCAACAGGGCCGCCTCGGCTGCTTGCAGTTGTTCTACTGTATAATTTTCTACTGCTTTTTTTATTGCCGGTATTTTCATAATTATCTATTTAAAGAGATATCAGACAACAAAGGTTGCAATTAGTTTTAAAAATCGGTGTGCAACACCAATAATTTTTGTCGCCAAACATTACCTCCGCTGCTAATTTCAACCATATATAAGCCGTTTGCCAAGGCTGATGTGTTTAGTATAGATGATGTGTTTACCTGCTCATTCAACACCAATTGCCCGGCGGCATTTAGTATGCTTATTACAGCCGGTTTGGTGCCATTATATTGCAGTTGCAATACATTATCAACCGGGTTGGGGAAAAATTTTAGCGGCGAAGCAGCAATTTCATCTATCGAAACACAATCAATTACCCTAAAGGTATCAATGCCTGTACAGCCATTACCATCTGTTACCCTTACCCAATACGTGCCAACGCTTGAAACCAATAAGCTGGTTGAGCCATTACCATTTTGCCAAAAATACTGGGCATAGCCTGATGGCGCATTTAAGGTAAACGGCAAAGCATTTTTACACGCTACCGTATCGCCATTGTAGTTTAGGTTGAAGGAAACTGTTCCAGCTGTAATATCAACACTATCTGTTGCAAAACTGCATCCGTCAGATACCCTAACCCAATACGTGCCCGGTGTTGTGGCGGTAAATGTGCTGTCGGCCGACCCATCCTGCCACTGATAGCTTTGGTAACCTGGCCCGGCAGATAGTTGCACACTTTGCCCATTGCATATAACCGCGCCTATACCTAAATCAACCGGTACAGATGTTGTTGTGTTTAATACAATACTATCGTGGCTGCGGCAACCGTTAGTGTCTATCGTCTCAATCCAATACGTACCCGGTGGCGTAGCCACTATAGATGTGCCTATGCTGCCGGTATTCCACGTATAATGGTCAAATGGTATTTGGGTTGTTAGGTGCAACTCGCCACAAACCAACGTATCGTTACCAATAAAAGGATGGATAGCAGGCACAGCCGTTATTTGAATAGTGTCGCGCGTTATTCCGCAATCGCCGGTTACTGTAACCCGAAGTTGGCCTGTGCCGGTAACGTTGGTTAATGTTGCTGTGTTGTTTGTGTTGTTGGTAAGTGTGCCGCTGCCGGTATAACTCCAAGTTACGGTTTGGTTTGATATTAAATAAGGAACATTGTAAGTAGTTGTTTCGCCAGGGCAAATAGCAGTTTTACCGGCTATAGAGGGGATATACGGCTGGCCCAGGCCCTGTATCATATTAGGGATGGAAAACGACATCAATCCTGAAATATAGGCGTTAATTGTGCCCGTAGTATAATTGCAGGCAAGCCCTGCAGCATTAGGATTTGCAATATAATCAACCATGACACTTGAGACAGAAGTCATGTATATTTTACCATTATTGCCACGTGCCATTTGACCATATGAAGTACCTGTAGGATATGGCCCCACTACTGTTTTAGAAGCAGTTATAGCATTAATGTTGCCTGCAGAAAGGTCATACTGCCATATCTCATTTGGTTGCCAAAGGTTTACATACAGCTTAGAATTATCGGGTGAAAACTCGAAGCTGTGCGGCTGGTTATTTACCACACTACTCAACCAAATATCACGTCCGTTGGTCAACTCGCCGGTAGTGCGGTTAAAGTTTGCCAATACAATGCTCCAAGGCCAGTCTCTCAACATAGTCGATGCTATCATATTGCCGTCTGCCGAAAATTTCATTGGCCCCAGGCCGAGGCTGGTATTTTGCCCTATTTGAGATGAAGTAACGGGGTTGGTACTTATGCCTTGGTCGGTTAGCAAATACGCATAAAAATGGTTGCTGTTGCTTTTGGCCATTAGTATCCAAATATCACGCCCATTGGTATGGAAAGTTCCGGTTAGCATTTCGCCAACATCATCTCGCACCAAAATGTTTTTTGAACCTGAAACGATATCGCCCAAACCGTTATTCAACGTCATATCTATTATGTTGTACCTAATGCCATTATCCAGGTTATTTTCTAAAGCATCTGCAGTAAATAAATAATATAAGTTAGGGTTGCCGGGGAATGGGGTTGCCAAACACGATTGGGTACTTGATAAATTACCCAAAAGCCCAGAGCCATTTGGCATTACTTGTTGGTTACGGTTCCAAACGCTCATCCCGTCTGAAAAGAATAACAAGTTGCCATTAGGGTCAGATATGGTAGTGGTACTCTCCTGCCCGACAATATTTAATGGGCTTTGGCCTACAGTAGGCTCACCATTGCCGTTGTTAAAGTTGAGTGATATATTGGTAAAAACCCAGTTTTGGTTCATGCCCGAAATGTTGCAGTTGCCAACAGTAAAAAAGGTTGTAGCCGATGTGTCGGCACAGTTGCTGGTATAAGCTATTAAAAAGAGGTTGTGTCCTCCGGGGGCATTAAACTGGTTGCTAAAATTGGTGTTTGTGCTTTGCACAATATCATCTAATACCCACACATAACTTGTAGCCGAAGTTGAAATATTAACCGTAGTAACAGTTTCGCCCACATTATAAGGCGATGGTGAAGTAACTGTGTACAAAGCTTTTGCCTGGCAATTTACATTTACAGTAAAGCTGCTTGATGTTTCACACGCTGCATCACCATTGCTTGCCGTAACGCTTATTACATAGTTACCCACCGGCCCTGTGGGGCTGTTATTATATATAAATGTAGCACCCGAGCCTGAGGCTACGCCATTTACATACCATGTATAAGTAGCGTTAGGATTTGGGATAGTAAACGTTACCTGCCCACCCAAATATATAGTAGTATCGCTGGCTATAAATTGCGCATTTAGCGGTGTTAAGCATGCATCATTGCAGCCCTGCGATTGCAACAAACTGGCGCGACTTGTTAAAAGCGCCGCATTCATACGGTCGTTTTGTTGTGGGGTAAACATGAATTGGCATACCTGGTATCCGTAGTCCATATAGTTCGCAATCATATCGTCTTGGTCGCCAAGGCCACCATTGGCAATGGGCCTAAAGGGGTTGTTGGCCGATAGGTCATCATCGTCTGTGTCGCAAGTATTAGCGGTAGATTGAAAACATGATACTGCCGCGGTAGAGTTATCAGGAGGGGTGTCACACACCCGGTCGCCATCTATCTGGCAATTATTATTGCCGCAGCCGCCTTCAAATGTATGGTATAGGCCAAGGTAATGGCCTACTTCGTGCACATGTATTTTAGAATTATCATAAGTATTTGGGCCCAATTGTGTGCCACCAAAAAAACCGGCCTCGTTTACAATACCATCTATTGCCGTGCCATGGGCCGAGGGAAAGTAAGCATATCCTGCAATACCTGAACCCATAGATAATGAGTTAATTTCTTTAACCAACCATATATTAAGGTAGCGCGTAGGATCCCAACGTACAAGGTCTTTCAACTCCAGGTCCTGCGTTTCAGATACCATGTTGGTAAGGGTAGAAACAGTACGGGTAATGCCTGTAGTAAAGTTGCCGTTAGGGTCTTGCTTGGCTAAGCAAAATTGTATTAAGGGTTGGCTGTTTCCAAAGGCCATGTTAAGGTCGCTTATCCCTTGTATTACTTGCGCATTACTAATATTCTCGGGCCCGTTGTTGTGTATAATATGTATTACAACCGGAATAATTAGTGTACCGCCGCCTCTATTTTGCTGTGCAAAGTTTAAAATAGCATTATTCATTTGCTGCGTTCGTTGGGCATATCCCGGCGTATTTTGCATTTGAATACCGTGCAGCACATCTGTAGCACAACCGGGAGGTAATGCTTGGTAAGAACTTGTAGTTGATTGATTTTGTGTATTGGAGGTAATAGGAGTGTGCTGGGCACTTGCATTAACTGCAAGTAAAAGCAATGCTAGTTTTAGTAGTTTCATATAATAAAGAATGAGAGAACGCTTAATAATAGTTTTGGCAATGCAAATGTAGAATATAAGTATACGAAAAAAGCCTTGATAAATCAAGGCTTTTCAGAAATGTTCTATTAATAACTTATTATTAATACTCTTTCAAAGTATTTAGCAATTCGGTTACCACCTCCTCTTTTGATGTGGCTGTGCCTGCAACCAACTCGCCATTTTTAAAGGTGGCAAAAAACGGAAGGTTATCAACCCCCGCTAAGCCACGTGCCTCGGGGTTTTGCTCGGCATTTACATCTACAAACAAAACACCTTCAAACTCAGGGTTATCGCTCATGCGGCGAAACTTAGGGGCAAACAGTTTACAGTTGCCACACCAGTCGGCAAAATATTTTACTACTACTTTAGGGTTGGCTGTTAGTTGGGCTCTAAAGTCAGCGTCGGTTAAAAGTTGTACGGCCATGATTTTATTTTTTTACAAAGGTACAATGCTGCTAATATATATAGCATCAATTTATTTTATGTTGATATAGATTCTAGCTATACAAACAGCCGGGCGGCAAACTTGTTTTACCAACAAACGCTACTCACTCCTCGCTTCTCTCTCCGCTATTCATTACCTTTGCACCAATGGAAATTAGCATTTATACCGATGGCGCAGCACGCGGCAACCCCGGACCGGGCGGTTACGGCATTGTTATGCTGGCAGGGCAGCACCGTAAAGAGCTGGCCGCAGGCTATCGCTATACCACCAACAACCGCATGGAGTTGCTTAGCGTAATTATGGCGCTGGAGCAAATTAAAAACCCGGGGCATACAGTTACCATCTATTCCGACTCTAAATATGTGGTAGATGCTATTGAAAAAAAATGGATTGCAGGGTGGGTACGCAAAAGCTGGAAAGATGTTAAAAACCCCGACCTGTGGCAGTACTTATTAAAGGTGATGGAAAACCACAAAGTAAAATTTGTGTGGGTAAAAGGCCATGCCGAAAATGTGGAGAACAATCGCTGCGACCAGCTAGCCGTTAAGGCATCGTACGGGCCTAATTTTTACACCGACGAATACTACGAACGCCAAAGCCCGCCTAAGTTTGGCTTGAAGGATTATAAGAAGAAGTAGGGCATAATTAAAAAATTAAAGAGCGAAAGAATTAAATAATTCATTCTTTCATTTTTTAATTTCTTCATTCTTTAATTGCTCTGTTGCCTAAACTCAAGTGCGGTAACTTCAGTATTGCGCTTAAAAAAGCGATTGAAGTACGAAGGGTCGTTAAAGCCCAAATAAAAAGCAATTTCTTTTACCGTCAATGGCGAGTTGCACAGCAAGCGCTTAGCCTCTAAAACTACACGGTTATTAATATAATCGCCAACGGTAAAGCCGGTTGCATTTTTGCAAACTTCATTCAATTTTCGCTCGGTAATTTTTAGTTTTTCGGCGTAATATGAGGGTTGCTTTTGTTCGCGATAGCCTTCTTCAACCAATGCCCTAAAAGTATTATATGTACCCGATGCATTCTCTTGCCAGCCGGGGTGTTGCAAGTCGAACAGCTTTACACATTTCAGCAATAAAATAGTTAAGTACGATTTTAGTATTTCGCCACTGGCATCATCACTATTATATTCCGCTTTTAATTGTTCCAACACGTTATTCAAATCTGCATGTTGTTTGGCAGTATTCGCTATATGTAAAAAGCGGTTGTTGTTCAATAAAGCATCGATGCTGTTTTCGGCATTTACCCCAAACAAATCGCGCGAAAAATGCACTACCGCACCGTGTGAACTGGGCTCTCGGTTTAGCACATGTATTTGCTGCGGATATACTATATGTACACTGTTATCGGCAACGGGGTGCTCAACAAAATCAATAAAGTGGTGGCCGCCACCTTTGGTAAAGAAAAATACTTCGTAGTAGTTGTGACGGTGGGGGGTCGAAATATCATAGTCGTTTCGCACATTAAGCGGAACATGGCGTACCGGAAGGCCTTTGGTGTCTTCGTCTATAAAATTATGTATGGGGATAATCTTCTTCACAGCAAAAAAATTAAAAACCCTATAGTTGAAATTGCTCTCAAATATAGGGTATACTACTAACAGGTACTTATGAAAAAACTATTGCTTAATTATTTTTTGCGCGGTTGTAGTGCCATTGGTATTAACTATCAAAAAATATATGCCATTTTGTAAGCGTGAAATATCAATAGCTTCGCCTATACTATAGCTAGTTTGGCTTTTAATAGTGCGGCCTGTAGCATCAATAATAGTATATTGAATGGCTTTGGATTGAGAGGCCGTTGCTATGTAAGCCCTATCATTTGCAGGGTTTGGAAAGATGCTAAACTGTGATGCTTTAGTGTCATTTAAGCCCACCGTTTCCGAGAGTGATAAATTATCTACCGTAAAGTACGAGCAGTAGCCACTACTTGTATTAGGACACATACCCATGGGCCTATCAAGATACCGCTCGGTAGGCGCCAATCTGATGGTGACACTATCAGGCATATCATTGCTTATATAGTATACCGGGCAGGTAAATGCAGTCCAAAAATCGGCCTTGGTAAGTAAAATATGGCCCCGGCCAATGGTGTCATTTTGCAGCGATACCGAATTCCATTTTTTGGCAAAAACATATACATGGGCAGTATCTTGTACCACATCTTCACCATTATACTGAACGTCATTTTCAGTATATCGGTAAAAGCCTTTCAATTCAACCGGTTTTATAGGAGCTGCGGCTGTTTGCACCGCATCGTCAAACGTATAGTAGTACCAGCGCGAAAGTGTCATAGCAAAAGTACCCGCTTGTGGCAATGAATCGCGGTAAATGCCAAACTGCCCAAAACCTTGTCCTATTACCCAATTATCCGGGCGGTTAGCGTCCACATCTTGTGTCCAGTTTTCAAAATCAAGGTTTTGTAGTTGCGCGTTGGCACTTATTCCAAGTAAAACAAACAGGCCAATAAGTATGTGCTTTTTCATATCCGAGTATTTAATGTTCGGATACAAATTTCCTGCATTATACTCTGGTTATCAATGGACGATTTGTCGGAATGAGGGTACTATTGGGCAATTATTGTAAGAACTCAACCACTTCCTTCTCTATCTCCCCTACTCCTTCCTCCTGCGGAAAATGCCCTGCATCAGGCAATTGCAAGGTTTTTTTATTGCTGAATTTATGCTCGAATTTCTCAAGGTACTTTTCGGTTAAAAACACATCTTTCATCCCCCAAATAAATAGAGTCGGCTTGTTGCAGATATTTTCTACCTGTTGCCACAATGTTTCAAACCAGTCTTGCTCATTCAATAACGATTTTACAAAACCCAATGTGCCCATCCTTTCAGCTGCACTGCCAAAGGGTTTTGTGTACATGGCATGTATGCTTTTAGTCAGCAATTTTTTATTGCCGAATGAAATGGGTATTGCATACTTAGCCGAGAAATTCAAATACTTATATAAGAAGGGAATTAATGGGCTCTTTAAAATCTTAGCACTCTTTTCAAAGCCGGGCATTGTGTGGCTATCCCACATCCAGGTGTTGAGGATGACTAACTTCTTAATATTATCAGCGTATTTTACGGCATAGTTTAAGCCGATAGGACCACCGAAATCATGCACTACCAGCGTTATATCTTTTAAATCTAATGCAGCAATAAATACCGCTAAATTCTCTGCGTGTTGTTGGGAAATATAATTATAATCCCGTGGTTTTTCAGATAAGCCAAAACCAATATGGTCGGGTGCTATGCAGCGGTGGTTAGCAGAAAGGGCTTTTATCAAGTGCCTCCACTCAAACGACCATGACGGAGTTCCGTGCACAAACAAAATAACATCGCCTTGGCCCTCATCTATATAATGCATTGTTTGGCCATCAATACTAATATACTTATTGGCAAAGGGATACATTTCAGCATCAACCCAAGCCGGTGTTTGCTTATTCATGGTAATGTGTTTTTAGTTGGTTAAACACTTCGGTTAATGGATATTTTGCAGGATTTTCCAAGTAGTGCAACGCAATACCATCAACCATGGCAAAGTATAGCTGTGCCTCGGCTTTAGGATTTTTCAAACCCATACGCTTAAAGTAGTTTTGCAACACGCCGGTAATAAACGCCTCCGATTTTTCTACATCGTCTTTCATCAACAGTTTTGCCTTTTCATTGAATCGCAACGTATGTATTAATTGCCAAAAGCGCGTGTTTTGTTTTAAGGCTTCGGCAGTAAGTTTTAGGTGTATGGCAATGGCATCATCACCTTCCTTCAACTCAGCCATAGATTTTAGCGTTTCGCCCACTTGCGCCAAGCCTTCGGCAATAATGGCTTTCAGCAAACCCTCTTTGCTACCAAAGTGGCGAAATATCAACCCTTCCGACACTCCCGCCGCTTTGGCAATAGCCAAGGTAGCCGAGTTATCATAGCCCTGTTCGGCAAACATGTTGAGGGCGGTGTTTAGTACCAATTCTTTTTTACTCATAACTGTAATATTTTACAGCACAAAGGTATAAAATAAAAGTGAGTACTCACTTTTATTTTTAGTAAAATTTATTTTTCATTCCACGTAAGGGCAACCTGCTATTTAACTAAATTCGCGTCTTTATTTTTCTCCCCTAATCATTCATGGCCCAATCCAAAAAAATTAAAACCGCACTGGTTTCTGTTTACTATAAAGATGGTTTAGAACCGTTGATTAAAAAGTTGCATAGCGATGGCGTTACCTTTTATTCTACCGGCGGCACGCAGCAGTTTATTGAAGGCTTAAATATCCCCGTTACGGCAGTTGAAGATTTAACCGGCTATCCATCAATACTGGGTGGAAGGGTTAAAACGCTTCACCCCAAAGTATTTGGAGGGATTTTAAACCGCCGCGAAAATAATGGTGATGTAGCAGAGATTGCCGAATACGAGATACCCGAAATTGATTTAGTGATTGTGGATTTGTATCCTTTTGAGGCTACCGTAGCATCGGGCGCTGCAGAAGAAGATATTATTGAAAAGATTGATATTGGCGGCATTTCGCTTATCCGCGCAGCAGCAAAGAATTTTAATGATGTGGTGATTATTGCCTCGAAAGCTGATTACACACCCTTGCTGGATATTTTAGAAGAGAAAAACGGCGAAACGGATATTGAAGACCGTAAGTTATTCGCAGGCAAAGCGTTTAATGTTTCATCGGGGTACGACAGTGCCATTTTTAACTACTTCAACAAGAACAACGAAATACCTTCTATCAAACTAAGCCACAACGGCGGCGAAACCTTGCGTTACGGCGAAAATCCACACCAACAGGGCGCATTTTATGGCGATTTGAATGAGGTGTTTGAAAAACTACACGGCAAAGAATTATCGTACAACAACTTGTTGGACGCCGATGCAGCTTTATCGCTTATAAAAGATTTTGACGAAACTACGTTTGCCATCATCAAGCATAACAACGCTTGTGGTTTAGCATCGCGCCCAACGGTATTGCAAGCCTACAATGATGCCCTTGCCGGCGACCCGGTTTCGGCATTTGGCGGGGTGTTGGCAACCAATGCCACTATTGACGAAGCCACGGCTTTAGAACTGGACAAATTATTTTTTGAAATACTTATTGCTCCAGGCTTTGACGACAAGGCGCTGGAAATTTTAAAGAGCAAAAAGAACCGTATTTTAGTAAAACTTAAACCGTTTACACGCCCAAGCAAACAAGTGCGCACATCGCTAAACGGCTTATTGGTGCAGGATGTAGACAGCAAAGTAGAGGTAGCTGCCGATTTAACAACGGTAACTAATATTGCCCCTACGACGCAAGAGGTTGAAGATTTATTGTTTGCCAACAAACTGGTTAAGCATACAAAATCTAACACCATAGTTTTAGCCAAAAACAAACAGCTAATTGCCAGTGGCACAGGCCAAACATCGCGCGTTGATGCGTTGAAACAGGCTATTGCCAAGGCTAACGCCTTTGGATTTGATTTAAAAGGTGCTGTTATGGCATCGGATGCATTTTTCCCGTTTCCTGATTGTGTAGAGATTGCACACAACGAGGGCGTAAATACCGTAATACAGCCCGGTGGCAGTATTAAAGACCAGTTGAGCATTGATTATTGCAACGCTAACAATATGGCCATGGTATTTACCGGAAACAGGCATTTTAAGCATTAAGAGCGGAGAGTTGAGAGGGAAGAGCCGAGAGGGAAAATGAATTGTTTTTTGAGAGAATTTTTCGCAAAAAAATATTTCGCCACTCGCCACTTACCACTCGCCACTGCCAACGGTTGAAATCCCGTTGATAATTATTATAAAATTGTTTAAGGTTATTTTTATTAACGTGTAATTGCGATTAATTTAGGTGCCTATATTTGCACGTTATATACTAACGTTACACTACAGTTGTAGCACATGGGAATGTTTGATTTTTTAACGCAAGAAATTGCGATTGATCTTGGCACCGCCAATACGATCATTATACATAACGACAAGGTTGTGGTAGACGAGCCATCTATTGTGGCTGTTGACCGAACCAGCGGCAAGGTGATTGCTGTGGGCAAAAAAGCGATGCAGATGCATGGCAAAACCCACGAGAACATCAAAACCATACGTCCGTTAAAAGATGGGGTTATTGCCGACTTTCACGCTGCCGAACACATGATTCGCGGCATGATAAAGATGATAAACCCTACCAAAAGGTGGTTTAGCCCGTCGTTGAAAATGGTAATTTGTATCCCATCGGGCATTACCGAGGTGGAGAAACGTGCCGTACGCGACAGCGCTGAGCATGCCGGGGCCAAAGAGGTATACCTGATACACGAACCTATGGCAGCCGCTATTGGTATGGGTATTGACGTAACCGAGCCTGTGGGTAACATGATTATTGACATTGGCGGTGGTACATCTGAAATTGCCGTTATTGCCTTAGGTGGTATTGTTTGCGATAAATCAATCCGCGTTGCGGGTGATGAGTTTACTGCTGATATTGAAGAATATATGCGCCGCCAGCACAATATTTTAATTGGTGAGCGTTCTGCCGAGCAGATAAAAATTAACGTAGGTGCAGCTATGACCGAAATTGACAATCCGCCACCTGATTATGCCGTGCACGGCCGCGACTTAATGACGGGTATTCCGAAGGAAATTTATGTTTCGTACTCGGAGATTGCCCACGCGCTTGATAAATCTATCTCTAAAATTGAGGCCGCTATTTTGAGCGCCCTTGAAATGACCCCGCCCGAACTGTCGGCTGATATTTACCGCGTAGGTATTTACATGGCCGGTGGTGGCTCGCTGCTGCGTGGTTTGGACAAACGCGTATCTATGCGAACCAAACTGCCTGTGCATGTGGCTGAAGACCCGCTACGCGCCGTAGCACGTGGTACCGGTATTGCACTTAAGAATATTGATAACTTCCAGTTCCTCATAAAATAACGCCTTTAATAGCCGGGCTATTTTTGCAGCATGAGAAACTTCATCAATTTTGTTATACGCTCGTGGTTTTTCATTCTATTTATCCTGCTATTCGGGGTATCGCTACTATTGCTTTTTAGCAATAATAACTACCACAAAGCCGCATACATCAATTCAGCGAACAATGTTTCGGGTAAAGTTTTAGAGGCCGAGTCGGAAGTAACCGATTATTTTGCCCTTAAAAAAGCCAACGCCCTGTTGGCCGAAGAGAATGCCCGCCTGCGCTCACAATCTCGCTCGGCTTATGAAATAGCCAACAAAAAGTTTTTTGAGAAAGACGATACCATCCACCTGTTAAAGTATAATTACACCGCGGCCAAGGTTATCAATAACTCTACCGACCGCCGTAACAACTACATTACCCTAAACAAAGGCAGCCTGCATGGTATAAAACCCCAAATGGCCGTTATATCGCCCAACGGTATTGTAGGTGTGGTAAAAGATGTGTCACAGAATTACTCTACCGTACTATCGCTTTTGCACAAAGCGGTAAGGGTGAGCGCCAAGCTACAGAAAACTGATAATTTTGGCTCGTTGGCATGGGATGGAACTAACCCTGACTACGCCTATTTGCGCGATATTGCCATCTACGTAAAACTTAAACAAGGCGATACGATTGTTACCACCAGCTTTAGCGATATTTTTCCGGAAGGGATTATGGTGGGCACGGTTGACAGGCTGGAAGAAAAATCGAACGATGCATTTCATCTTATCAGGGTAAAACTGTCTACCAATTTCAGCAGCCTTACCCATGTGTATGTAATTAGTGATTTTACCCGCGCCGAGCGCGATACATTGGAAGAAAAAACGATTAAAGCAGTAGAGCACGACGCCAATGGGAATTGAGATAATTAAAAATATATTCCGCTTTTTTCTGCTACTGGCCTTGCAGATTTTGGTGCTTAACAAAATACAGTTGAGTGTTTACCTCAACCCGTTTTTGTATGTGCTATTTATCCTTTCATTGCCCATAGAAACCCCACGCGGCCTGGTATTGGTGCTTGCCTTTATTACCGGTTTAATAATGGATATGTTTGGCGATACCTTGGGCATGCATACTACTGCCTGCCTTTTTGTAGGCCTGTTGCGCCCGGGCATGATTAAACTTATCTCTCCGCGCGAGGGGGTAGATTATTTTAAACCATCATTACAACATTTAGGGCTGCCCAAGTATTTGGTATATGCAGGGGTATTGGTTTTTGTACACCATTTTGTACTGTTTTTTATAGAGTATTTCCGCTTTGCAGAGTTGATACACATGTTTATAAAAATTTTCGCCAGCAGCGCATTTACCCTTATTTTGATTTTAATTAGCCAGCAGTTTTTCTCAAGGAGTAAATCCAATTCATGAACCAGCTCGGCTCTAGGCGTTACCTAATTGGCGGCATTGTTGTAGCCGTTGTTTTGCTATACATAGCACGGCTATTCTATATTCAGATAGTTGATGATAAGTATAAAATTATGGCTGTTAACCAGGCCATACGACGCATTGTAGATTATCCGCCGCGTGGTGTTGTTTATGACCGTTACGGCAAGCAGTTGCTGGTAGCCAACCAGGCTGCTTATGATTTAATGGTAGTACCTAACCAGGTAAAAAATTGCGATACGCTTGAACTTTGCCGGTTGTTAAATATTACCACCGTAGAGTTTGTTGACCGTTTTAAACGCCTAAAAAAACAAAACCCCGCAACTTACCAACCCGCCATTTTTGAGGCTCAGCTATCGGGTCGCGCTTATGCTGCCTTGCAGGAAAAGCTTTACGACTTTGAAGGTTTCTATGTGCAATCGCGTACCATACGTAATTACCCTAAAGGCATTGGCGCCCATTTACTGGGCTATGTAGGCGAGGTAAACGAGCGCATTATAGAAAAGAACCCTTATTACTTAATGGGCGATTATATTGGCTTGAGCGGGATTGAAAAATCGTACGAAGAACCTTTGCGTGGTATACGCGGGGTGCGCCATATTGAGAAAGACGTATTTAACCGCGAGCGTGCGCCCTTTGCCAATGGTAAGTTTGACACCTTGGGCGTTGCCGGGGTTGACCTTATATCAAGCATTGACCTTGACCTACAGGAATATGGGGAAAAGCTGATGAAGAATAAAATAGGCTCTATTGTAGCTATTGAGCCTGCCACCGGCGAAATTTTGGCATTGGTATCAAGCCCTACATACGACCCTAACTTATTGGTAGGACACGAGTTTTCTAAAAACTACCGCAAGCTGGAACTGGACTCGGCCAAGCCGCTGTTTAACCGCGCATTAATGGCTATGTACCCCCCGGGTTCTACATTTAAGTTAATAAACGCCCTGGTAGGCCTTCAAGATGGCACGCTTTTCCCCGAAACACGCTATGGCTGCAACCGCGGCTTTAGTATGGGCGGTGTACACGTAGGTTGCCACGCCCACGCAAGCCCGCTAGATTTACTGGGGGCTATTACCACATCGTGCAACGGCTACTTTTGCAACGTTTTCCGCAACCAGGTAGAGCATTATAAACCATCAGAGGCCGGCTACCGCAAATGGCGCGAATATATTATGAGCTTTGGCTTGGGCGCGCGGTTGCCGTGTGACTTACCCAACGAATTGAAAGGCAACGTACCCAGTGCTGAATATTATAACAAAATGTATGGCAAAGGCCGCTGGCGGGGCTTATCGGTTATATCGTTGGGCATTGGCCAGGGCGAGATGCTGCTTACCCCTTTGCAAATGGCCAATATGTGTGCTACGCTGGCCAACCGTGGCTATTATTACCTGCCACACGCCATTAAAAAAATTGGCAACCAAACCGTTGGGCAGTATGACCCACGCTTCGGCAAAAAGAATTATACCAAGGTAGAGCGTAAAAACTTTGACATTGTGGTAGCGGCCATGGGCAATGTAATGACCAATGGTACGGGCCGCATTGCGCAGATAGACAGTATTAAATTGGGCGGCAAAACAGGTACGGCTCAAAATCCACATGGTAAAGACCACTCTATTTTTATATGTTTTGGGCCATTAGATAACCCTAAAATAGCCGTAGCTGTGTATGTAGAGAATGCAGGCTTTGGAGCTACATGGGCTGCGCCTATTGCCAGTTTAATGATTGAAAAATACCTGAAGAAAAAAATAAAACGGGTTGACCTTGAAAAACGTATGATGGAAGGCAAAGTATTGCCTGTATACGAGAAAGTAAAGAAAAAGGTAATACCAACGGACGAATAACGTGAGAGAGCAACGGAGCATATTGCATAATATTGACTGGCCCATATTTGCCATATACCTAATATTGGTAACAATGGGGTGGTTTAATATTTATGCCGCGGTATATAACGAGGAGCATAAAAGCATCTTCAGCCTGAATATGCAATACGGTAAGCAGGTTATGTTTATCGGCATATCGTTGGCGGTGGCCTTGGTTATACTGTTTGTTGACGGTAAATTTTTTGCCACCTTCTCCTTTTGGATATATGGCTTTATGATACTGCTACTTATAGCTACCATATTTATAGGGGCCGAAATTAAAGGATCCCACTCATGGATTAGGCTTGGCGGGGGCTTTAGTTTGCAGCCGGCCGAGCTTTCAAAATTTGCGGTTTGCCTTGCACTGGCGCGCTATTTAAGCAACGTAAACATCAAAATGGAAAAACTGCAAACACGGCTTGTGTGTGCAGCTATCATCTGTTTACCGGTTGTAATTATCCTGCTACAAAACGAAACCGGTATGGCATTGGTATATACCGCATTGGTTATGGTACTATACCGCGAGGGGCTGCCCGGCGGCTTTTTATTGCTCGGTTTTTCAGTACTGGTATTATTTATCCTATCTATTGTAATAGAACAAAAAGCCATCATATTTTCTATAATAGGCATAGTGGCTGCTGTGGTATTTTTCTTTTTTGGTAAACGCCGGTTCCGCCGCCTTATAGGCATTACGGTTGTAGCCATTGCTGCAGTTGGCTTTACGCTAAGTGTAAACTACATTTTTACCAAGGTTTTAAAGCCCCACCAAAGTATACGTATTACTGCACTATTAGGTAAAATAGATCCCAGCCAGATGAAAGAGGCTAAAAAAGGGGTTTTATATAACGTAAATCAATCTAAAATAGCAATTGGCTCAGGCGGCGCATTGGGCAAGGGTTGGTTAAAAGGCACCCAAACCAAGTACGATTTTGTGCCCGAGCAAGACACCGACTTTATATTTTGCACCGTGGGCGAAGAATGGGGCTTTATAGGTACAACTACCGTGTTGCTGCTTTTTATGTTCCTCATATTGCGCATTATATTTTTAGCCGAGCGACAAAAATCGCCGTTTACCCGCGTTTATGCCTATGGCGTAGCCTCCATAATATTTTTCCACTTATTGGTAAATGTGGGCATGACGTTGGGGCTTATGCCGGTAATTGGTATACCCCTACCCTTTTTTAGCTACGGGGGGTCGTCGTTATTATCATTCACCATATTATTATTCATTTTGTTACGATTAGATTCGTACCGCATGCAAATTCTGTAAATTACCCGATGAAGAATTACATTAGACAGTCGTTTGGCTTGGTTTTAATAGTGTTTGTTGTATTAGTGGGCCTGTCATTCATCACCACAGAGTTTACCCTTTTTGGCCACACCTTTAAGCCAGTCAACCTGTTTTCTGACGTAGAAAAGGAAATTATAGATAGCACCTTGGCTGCTAAAAAAGTAAAACCCCAGTTTGTAGATACCTGCAAAACCGGCATTACCTGTTTTGAAGATTATAGCAAGGATAAAAACGCGCTCAATAACTTTCTGGATGCCTTGCTGCATTTAGATTCTACCAAGCAAACAGCAGTACGCATTGGCTATTTTGGCGACTCGTTTATTGAGGGCGATATTATTACCGCCACCCTGCGCGATTCGTTGCAAAGCCTGTATGGCGGCCATGGTGTAGGCTTAATGCCCGTTACATCAATGGTAAACCAGTTTCGCCAAACGGTTACCCACAACTTTAGCGGTTTTACAACGTACACGGCTTTAGAGGGTAAACCGGCCAACGCATCGTTAGGTTTTGCATGCAACACATTTGTACCGGCGGCAGGCGCTACGTTAAATTTTGGGGCTATAAAATCAAACCCAAGGCTTAGCCGCTTTAACTGCATAAACATATACTACCGCAGCGGCGCAAATACTACTGTAAGCTGCAATATAAACAGTAAAGGTGCGCAAAGCTTTACGCTTGTTGCTACTAAAAAAGTGGGCTTAGTACAGATTAAAAAAGACAGCATACGCAACACCGCATTTAGCTTTGGTGGCGGTGGCGAGATATACGGCATAGCATTAGAAGATACAACGGGTATTAGCGTAGATAACCTTTCGCTGCGCGGAAACTCGGGTATGGCACTATTGAATGTAGGAGAAGATATGATGGCCGAATTTGACTCGCTACGCGGGTATAAACTAATTGTATTGCAATACGGCTTAAATGTTGCTGCCGAAGGTACTACCAAGTTTACGGCATACGAGAATAACATGATTAAGGTAATAAACCGTTTAAAGAAAAACTGCCCCGGCGCTACCATTTTGCTGGTTAGCGTTAGCGACCGAAGCACCAAAAAGAACGGCGAATATGTTACAATGAAAAGCATACCGCTGCTGGTAGAAAGCCAACGCCGCATAGCCAGTGAAACCGGTATTGCTTTTTGGAATTTATTTGAGGCAATGGGTGGCGAAAAATCGATGGTAACGTATGCCGATAAAGGATGGGCCAATAAGGATTATACCCACTTAAAATTTAGTGGTGGCAAGCAAATTGCCAAAATATTAATGGAGACAATATTGTACGAGAAGTATAAATATGTGGAAAAGAAAAAAAGCCTGTAAAGGCTTGCCTACGGTGTGTTTGAGTGACTTCTTCTCTGTAAAAAAGAGAAAAAGCAAGGCTTCATTTTTCATTTTTCGTTTTTCATTTTTCATTCTAATCCTCTCGGCTCTCGGCTCTCAACTCTCGGCGCAGGTAGCTGACACTAGTATATTTAGTATTGAAAAAAATGTAGTGGAAAACGCCCAATCGCTCAACTACTTTTTTGAGAAATTGGATTGGCTGGAGAGTAAAAACATTGGCAATGTATCTGTGCTGCACGTTGGCGATTCGCACATACAGGCTGATATGCTAACACAACCCATACGCGTAGGTTTACAAAAACGTTTTGGCAATGCAGGGCGAGGGTTGGTATTTCCTCATTCTGTAATTAAAGGGCAAAATGGTTCGGCATCAGTGCGTGGCTATAGCAAAGGATACTGGGCAGGCGGGCGTGTAGTGCAGGCCCAGTATAGAAAGTATTGCGGCGTTAGCGGTTTTTTTGCTGCCACGTACGATTCTACTGCATCGCTACTCATTAAAGTAAATGATAAGGACAGCATGGATTACCAGTTTGCATACGCAACGGTTTTCTGCCAAATGGGCGATTCGGCATACACTATTTTAGCAGGCGATTCGGTAAATATATCCTATTACAAAGACCTATCGTTGGATGACAAAAATAGCATCCGCAAAAAATCAACCCGCGAAAATTCATTTGCTTTTACTGAAATAGCCAACTATCCAACCGAATATATTTTTCTGCAAAATGTAAAAACCGGAGCTAAACAAAACCAGGCAGCTATACACGGCGTGGTGCTTACCAATGGCAGTCCGGGCGTTTTATACCACGTAGCAGGCGCTAACGGCGCGCACTTTTCTGACTGGGCAGCAACGCCTATGTTTTTTAAAGAGGCCCACGACTTAAAACCCGAGTTGGTCATTATATCGCTTGGCACTAACGAAGCTTTTGGCAGCAGTTTAGACACCAACCTTATATACAAACAAATAGACTCATTAATGACGGGGCTAATGGCTATTTACCCGCCACAAACGGGCTTTTTGCTTACCACCCCACCCGACTGTTTTAAGAAGAAAAAATACGCGCAACCCAATTTGCCGTTGGTGGTAAAAACCATACGCCGCTATGCTACCGATTATAACATGGCAATATGGGATATGAATGAAATTACAGGCGGGTATGGCTCACGCACAAAATGGAGAAAATACGGGATGATGGCAGGCGATGGGGTGCATTTTAACAAGGCGGGCTACAACATGCAGGGGCGCATGTTACTTAGTGCAATTTTAAACGCTTACGCAGACTATAAAGCAAATAAAAACAAATGAGCTTTGCATTGCCCAATATTGACTTTAGTAAATTAGAACAACTATTTTACTATAATAGTAAAGAGCCTTTACTATTTAACACAGGCTTTTTTGTTTGGCTGTTTGCCGCATTTATGGTGGGCTACGGCATTGTGTACCGTGCTAATTTTATGCGCACAGTGTACCTTACATTGTTCTCGTTACTGTTTTATTATAAGTCGGGCGGGTTGATTGTGTTTATGTTGATTGGCTCTACACTGGCCGATTTTTTAATTGGGGAACGCATCTATCAAGCAGAAACTAAGGCCCGCAAAAAACTATGGGTAACGGTTAGTTTACTCATAAACGTAGGTGCGCTGGTTTACTTTAAATATGCCGGTTTTATACTGCAAAACGTAGGTATTGATACCGAGAGTTTAAGTAATATTTTAAATGGAAACATAGGCGAAAAACTGCACAGTTGGGTGGGGTATTTCAACCTCGACCACATGATACTGCCGGTGGGTATTTCGTTCTTTACCTTTCAAAAGCTGAGCTATACCATTGATATTTACCGTGGGCAGTTAAAGCCTACAAAATCGTTGCTTGATTATGCGTTTTTTGTAACGTTTTTCCCCCACTTGGTGGCAGGCCCTATTGTACGTGCGGCCGACTTTCTGCCCCAAATACGCAAGCCTGCTTTTATCAGTAAAGAAGATTTTGGCCGTGCGGTTTTCCTTATTGCTGTAGGCTTATTTAAAAAGGCCGTTATTTCTGACTACATCAGCACCAACTTTGTAGACCGTGTTTTTGACGACCCATCGCTCTATACCGGCTTAGAAAATATGGTGGCAGTATATGCCTACGCATTGGTTATTTACTGCGATTTTTCGGGCTATTCAGACATGGCAATAGGTATTGCCCAAATGCTGGGCTATACACTAAAACCCAACTTTGCCTCGCCCTACAAAAGCGGCAGCATAACTGAGTTTTGGCGCCGTTGGCACATGTCGCTATCTTTTTGGCTGCGCGATTATGTGTACATATCGCTGGGCGGCAACCGCAGGGGCAAATTTATGCAGTACGTAAACCAAATGATAACCATGCTTATTGGCGGCTTATGGCACGGCGCGGCATGGCAATTTATACTATGGGGAGCATTGCATGGCGCCGCATTGGGCGCAGATAAAGCTATTCGTACCGTTATTACCATACCCAAAAACACGCTAATGCGAATTTTAGGCATTGCGCTAACCTTCAACTTTGTGTGTTTTTGCTGGATATATTTTCGCGCCCCAAGCATTGATATTGCCCACCAGGTAATGGCCCGCATTGTGTATGATTTTCACCCTGAGATACTAAGCAGTTTTGTAAGTGGCTACCAAAATGTAATACTACTAATGGTGATAGGCTATGCCATGCATTTTACCCCGCAACGTACCAAAAATTTTGTGCAGGTAAGCATTACCAAAACCCCATTGCTGGGCAAAGCTGCACTTATATTAGTTGTAGCCTATATCGTTATTCAGGTAAAATCGGCTGAGATACAACCGTTTATATATTTTCAGTTTTAGTACCTCACCCTAACCCTCTCCTAATGGAGAGGGAGTTATTGCGTTAGGGATAGAAGCGCAAAGCCCGCAGCAACCGCTAAAGCGGTAGCGAGAACTTGCAGCATATAGCCCGGCCGCAAAGTATGCTTTGCGGCAACGCCCTGAATTTTATCATATTTCAACAAGCTCAATGTGACGAAAATTTAAACTTTTTGTAAGGAAAAGCATTCTATAACGACTACGGTATTGTAAACAAATTTAATTTAGCATGGAAACAAAACACACATTGGCAATAGCCCTTGCATTAGCAGGCTTGCTAATTGTTACCCAGTTGTTTACAGCTTGTGGCCAAAATACCGCAACTGCAAACGCTACAAAAATTAGGAATATGGACATTACGAACGACACCGGGAAGGTGGTAAAAACAGAAGAACAATGGAAGAGCGAACTATCGCCCGACCAATATTATGTACTGCGCGAAAAAGGTACCGAACGCCCTTTTACCGGCGAATTTTTATTGCATAAAGACAAAGGCATGTATACCTGTGCAGCCTGCGGAAATGCTTTGTTTGCATCGGATAGCAAGTTTGATTCGCATTGCGGCTGGCCAAGTTTTGATAAGGAAATTGCTGATGGTAAAATCATAACTAAAGAAGATTATACCGCAGGTATGCGCCGCACCGAAATTATGTGCGCCAAATGTAGCGGCCACTTAGGCCACGTGTTTGACGACGGCCCAACTGATACCGGTTTGCGCTATTGCGTTAACTCACTATCGTTGGAGTTTGTGCCGCAAGACCAAATTAAAACCCCTGCCCCTGCGGGTGAAGCCAAAGCAGAGAGCAATATTGATACCCTAACCATTGGTGGCGGTTGTTTTTGGTGTGTAGAAGCCGTTTACGCTATGCTTGATGGTGTTATCAGTGCCGAATCGGGTTACAGTGGTGGAAGCGTTAAAAATCCTTCGTATAAAGAGGTTTGCAACGGTACTACCGGCCATGCCGAAGTGGTGCAGATTACCTTTGATAATACTAAAACTTCTATTGAGGAAATACTAAAAGTGTTTTTTACCGTGCATGACCCTACAACGCTTAACCGCCAAGGGGCAGATGTGGGTACACAATACCGTTCGGCCATATTTTACCGCAACGCAGAGCAAAAGAAAATTTCGGAAGACATTATTAAAGCCCTTACAAACGAAAGGGTGTATGATAATATGATTGTAACGCAGGTAGTGCCTTTTGAGAAGTTTTACAAAGCGGAAGATTACCATCAGGATTACTACGCAAATAATGCCAATAGCAACTCCTATTGCAGTATGGTTATTAAGCCGAAAGTAGAAAAGTTTGAGAAGGTGTTTAAAGACCGCTTAAAAAAGTCGCAAACCAACTAAAAACAGGCAAATACAACTATGGCCTTGCATTTTAGGCATAATATTGTATTTTTGCGCCCCTTACCACTAATGTTCGGGACGTAGCGTAGCCTGGTATCGCGCCAGCATGGGGTGCTGGAGGTCGGAGGTTCAAATCCTCTCGTCCCGACAACAATAAATGAAAGCTCTTCTGGAAACAGAGGGGCTTTTTTGTTTTTAAGCTGTGAAGGCTTTCATAAGGCAGTTAATCCTCAATAAAAAACCCACGGTTGAAACCGTGGGCTATCAATTTTCAATTATCATCTATCAACTACCTACCCCCTGTTCTAAAACCTAAACGGCCACCTTCTTCGGCTTTAAATTCCTTAACATCATCAAAGGTTAAAACCGAGAGCATTTCGGGTGTGCGCTCGGCAGCGGGTACGGCGGCCAAACGTAAGTGTTGGTTGCGCACTGCCTCATTAACGGTATTGCGCACCGTGCGGCCGTTGCCAAAAAATTTGCTGCGGCTGTCGTACAGGTTTTGCAGGTATTTTTTTAGGTGCTTTTCGGCCTCTGCATCTACTAGCAAATCTTCTTTCTTAAACAAGTCTAGCGCTATTTTATATAGTTGGTCTACCGTATAATCTTTAAACTCATACACCTTATCAAACCTCGATTTTAAGCCGGGGTTCGACTCGATAAACGTTTTCATATTGTCGGTATAACCGGCAACAATTACAGCAAACTGGCCGCGCAAATCTTCCATCTTTTTCAGTAGCGTTTCAATAGCTTCGCTGCCAAAATCATTGCCCCCGCGCGATAATGCGTAAGCCTCGTCAATAAACAAAACACCGTTACGGGCTTCGTCAATTTTTTGTTGGGTTTTAATAGCTGTTTGGCCTACAAATGCTGCTACCAGTGCTTCGCGGTCAACCTCAACCAAGTGCCCACGTTCCAACAAACCAAGGGCTTTGTATATTTTTGCCACAATACGTGCTACGGTTGTTTTACCCGTACCGGGGTTGCCGGTAAACACGGCGTGTAATGATATGCGGTTGGTAACATCCTTACCGGTTTCGCGGTAAAAACGTACCAAGCGTACCAGTTCGTCAATCTCTTTCTTCACCTCATCCATGCCCACCATGTTGTGCAATTCGTTCAACGATTCGAGCAGTAAAGGCTCATCAATTTTAATTTGAACTTGTGGCTTTTTAATGTCGTTAAACACACGACGGAGATCTTCCAAGGTAATTTGCTGCAACTCTTCCTCGCTTAGCGTTGCAGGGTCGGTGTGCTGCATCAGGCGGAGGCCCAAATCAAGCTTGGCTTGGTCTAAAACACCTATTACATACCGCGCATTGCCAAACTGGCGGTTACGGTTACGGTAGGCCTCAATCAATTTTAACTCCAGGTAATTTTTGGCTTCATCCGTCATGTTTACCGTGCGCTGCGACGCTGCCAAATCGGCAATAGCCATCAACTCGGCGGGGGTATAATCAGGAAAATTGTACGACTGGTTAAAGCGCGATTTAAGGCCGGGGTTAGAGTTTAAAAAGGTCTCCATTTCGGCAGGGTAACCGGCTACCATAATGGCAATATCACCAGGGCCGTCCGACATTTCTTTAATCAGAATTTCGAGGGCCTCTTTGCCATAATCTTTTGTGTCGTTTTGGTCGCGAGAGAGAGCATAAGCCTCGTCAATAAAGAGGATGCCGCCGCGGGCATTTTCTATAGCCTCTTTAACCTTGGGGGCGGTTTGCCCAATAAATTCGCCAATTAAATCGGCACGGTCAACCTCGTACACATGGCCCTTTGACAGCAGGCCCATAGCCTTGTAAATTTTAGCTAAAAACTGTACTACGGTTGTTTTGCCCGTACCCGGATTACCGGTAAACACCGAGTGTAAATTTATGCGGCTGGAATCTTTGAAGCCACGTTCATTGCGCAGTTTGATGAAGTTTAGGTAATTCACATAATCGTGAATTTTCTTTTTCATCTCTTCCAGGCCAATCAGCTTATCAAAATCCGCTAATAAATCGTCAAGGTTTTGTTCGGTTTCCCCTGCTTCGCCGGCCAGCTCGTGTTCGGTCATTAAAAAGGGGTTGCCCGCTTTGTAAATTTTTACATCGCCCTCTTCGTATTCATCCTCAACATCAAAAGGCAAAATGGCCAAAAGCTGGTCCATAAACACCACCTCTACGGTGTATTGGTCGTCTACCCAAGTGCCGGGCGTATCGCTACCCCAGCCGGTGGTGTAGGTAAATACCTGCCCCTCGCTGTTATCGGGCACATTATTTAAAATGCCTGTTGTAGCTTTTAGCTGGTGGGCATCGTCATAAAAGTTAAAAAACAACTCGCAGTAATATGATTTGGGTTGCTTGCTAAGCAGGCTAAACTCAATCCACACGTAGCGGGTTTGGTGCTTGTTAAACTGCTTGTAATAGCGGCGGTTGGGTTTTTCAATGCCGTCATAACCCCCTTCGTATAGCTTAATAGATTGTATTTCGAAATAAGGGTTGTAGTCGGGCGAAACGCCACCACCGTCTTCTATATAAAAACGGGTGCTGCCAATAGGTTGACCATCAACATAGGCTTCCCAAATATAATCGCCGCGGCGCCAAAAAGAGCCTTCGCTCTCCATGCCCCAACCATCACGAAAATAAATAATATTGTCTTCTTTAGAAACCTTACGGGGCATATCTATGCTGCACAGCTCGCGGCGTTTTTCGTCCGGTTCAAGCTGAAAGCCCTTTACAGTAAGGTTAATTTCCCAGTCCTCCTCATCAAACAACTTATTGTATAACGATACTTCGAAATACATATACGTTGTTTCCGTATTTTCAAACACCTGACGGTATTTTTTACCGCCCCATGCCATCCATTCGTTAGAGGAATAAACTTTTATCTCCTTAAACCTGAACTTATTACGTACTCCCTCGTTTTTGCCCCAATTAAAAATCATACATGCAATATATAATATAATAATAATGTACAAAACTAGCCAAAAAAGCTCCTATATGGCGGCTTAGTTACTAAACAACCGGAAGGGCATGTTTGCTCTGTGCAAACCAAAGGTTTTGCTAATTAAGTGGTTACTTGTACGATAAATAGCGTGCAGAGGTTTTTAATAATGCAAAATTGGGCTGCTATAAAACAAGAAAGCCCCCATAATTGGAGGCTTTTGCTTGTAAAATTATAGTTGATTAACGACCGCTTCTGCCACCTTTAGCAGGCTTTTCGTTTTCATCTTCGTCAGTATCATCTTCGTCCTCATCAGTATCATCTTCGTCTTCTTCCTCATCATCGCCGGCATATGCCTCAACGTTAATCTCTTCGGCTATGCCGGTAAGGGTTTTGTCGGCATCGCCTTCTTCGTCAAGGGTTTCCTGCAATAAATCGGCAGCTTCGTCGTAGCCCAAAATAGCTGCTAAGTTGCGTAATGACCCATAGGCAGCAATTTCATAATGCTCAACTTTTTGAGCAGCTACAATTAACGCTACATCGCGCACGGCGCTGCCATCTTCGGTATCTTCAATAGCTTCTTCGCCCTCTTTTACCAAGCCTTCCATGGCTTCGCATTTTTTTGAGGCTACTTTAAGGCCACAAACTTCAAATACCTGTTCAAGGCGCTTTACCTGGCCTTGTGTTACAGCTAAATGGTCTTTAAAAGCGGCTTGCAACTCTTTTGAACTGGCACCTTTAGCCATTTTTGGCAATGCTTTAAGTAATTGCTTTTCGGCGCTCATAGTATCCTTCAAAATGTCTTCAAACAAACTTTTCAAGTCTGTAGTTCCCTTAGACTCGTTTTGTTTTGATGATGTTGCCGGTTTTTTTGCACCTGCTGATGCCGGTTTTTTGTCGGCCGATGCCCTGCCTGCAGGTTTTGAAGCAGTTTGTTTTGGGCGGGTTGAACCTGATTTCATGTTGTTTTGATTTAAATGGTTAGTATAGCTACGGGCCTCAACTCCCGTGTTAAATCCAACATTGCCGGTTTTAAAAAAGTTTGCACCAAAACGTAAGTTGATAATACTTATGCTATTTAATTTTTAGGACATCCCCATTCACTCAATTTGTACCTTTACGTACTGCAAAACAGAACATAGTATGGCGCGCATTAAGGTTGATTTACACGATATTTACAATAACAGCAAGGCTATAGACAAGGCTTTAGAAGATGCTTTTGAAAAGGCCATAACACAAAATACGCGAGATTGAGATTATACCCGGCAAAGGCAGCGGCCAGTTGCGCAAAAAGGTTGAGCGTTTTTTGCAATTGCCACATATAAAACCATCGTACCACCGAATAGAGAACGACAGCAAAAACTTTGGTAGGCTGTTTGTGTATTTTAAGTTTTAACCTCACCCCAACCTTCTCCTAAAAAAGAGGGATTAAAAACAAAAAGCCCACAGAAGTGCTGCGGGCTTTGTCAATAGTCTCTACTACTATTTTTATTCTTTTACAAACCTACCGGCAGCGCTTTTGCCATCGGTTGTAACTACGCGGTAGGTGTATAGGCCTGATGAAAGGGTTGCAACATCCAACATTGTTTGTGCTTCTTTTAAGCCTGTTTGCTCTTTAACCAACATACCTGCGCTGTTGTATATAGCCAGCGAATATTGCTGCCCTGCTTTTAAGCTGCTAAGGGCAATGGTAATGTTGCTATTGGTAGGGTTAGGGTATAGTATAACGCCCAAGGTGTTTTTACCAATGGTTTCGGCTACTGAAGTAGCAAAATTATCTTTCACATTATGAAAAACGGTATTGGTAACAATGGCCGGGTTAAGGTCGAAATAGATGTACGCCGTGTTGTTGATGGTATAGTTTAACGGGTTATCCCACCTTTGGCTTATGCTATAGGTAATAAAGCCTATGCTGCCAAGCGAGTCGGTTGAGGCCGGGGGTAAATTAATATTATCAAATGTAAATACCAACACGCCATTGCCCACCAGTTCGGCAGTATAATCGTAGTTTGATGCACCTATTTGTAAGGTTAAAATTTCGAGATGGGCATCAAGCGTATCAACCAAAACAACTTTTTGAGCAGGGCCGTTACCGGTGTTTTGGAAACGGATTTTATACTCAATATTATCATTACTGCTAATAAAATGCTGTGGGCCAAGGCCCGAAGGAACCGCTTGTTTATCGTTAGGGTCGTATGAGTTTAAAATGGTAACACAATCCATATCAAACGGGTCGGGTTGGTCGCCTTGGGCAAAATTGTTAAAGCCAACGGTTTGCACAAAGGTTGAATCGCCACAGCTATCAACAAAACCTGCGGGCTGAATACCGTAAGGGTTGCCGGGGCTTTGCTGTGCCTGCATTACAAAAAAGTCGCCGTCGGCCGGGTATGAGCGTGTAGTGCTTTGGCCCGAGGCTAATTGATACGTGCCATTGTCTATAACATTTGCCCCCTGATATACGGTATACGCCAATGGGCTTGCCATATTGCTAACGCCCACATTTTGCAGTGTAAAAACAACGGTGTTGTTATTGCTGCACTGGCTGTTTAACCTAATGTTTGAACCATCCCAGCCGGTAGTTGGCGGGCCGCAAGGCGCGTCGGGTGTTACGTGGGCCATTACGCACGATGTTTCTCCCGTAGCAGCAGAGTCAAGCAATTGTTCTACAATATTTAACGTAACACATTCGCCAACGGTTAAATCGGGCAAGTCAAAATAAAAATGGTTGCCCACCTGAATAAATGGTACAGGGGTATTTGAGTATTGATAAGTAGCGCCTGATAGGGTAATAATGTTATCCATATACTCCAAATCGAGCATTACGTTGGTGGCTGTGGCGCTGCCATTGTTGCAAACACGTACGGTACGGCTACCGCCGCAGCATACTAAATACATGCCCGATGATGCGTTGCTAACCGTTAATGCAGGGCAAGGGTTGGCCACTACAGGGTCTGGTATATAGGCAAAGTTATTGCCGGGGTACAGCGAGTCGGTATTGGTAACATTTACCGTTAAAAACGATGGGTTTGTGGGGCACTCTTGCACCAAAGCGGGGCTAAGCGGTTGGGTAAACAACTGGTAAGTGCCTATTTGCCCACTGGGTATGCCAATGCGGTAAAGGCCGTTGGCGTCAGATAGGCTGTAGTATGGCCCGGGCAATGCGTACACCACTTGTTGGGGCAAGCCATTATCGTTTGGGTCTAAGTCGCAATTGGTGTTATTGTCAAGGTACACGCTGCCGTATATAAATGAGCAGTTGCCCAATTCAATGGTTGAGGGAGAAAAATCGAGCGTGTAGCCCGATTGCGAGTTAGAGAAGTTGCTTACAACAATATAATACACCTCGCCTGAGTGAACAGGTATTACGGGCTCATCTTGCGAGTTTGAACCACCGTTTGCCCCTGTAACACCGGTAGGAAAAGTGCTGCCCGAAAAATCGCAACTTACTTGCAAGCCAGCAGCATTGGTTCCTAAGTCGCCACAGTTTGCATTGGTCAGATTAAATACTGCCCAGTCATAATCATTGTTAAGGTCATTTGGGGTAATGTTAAATGCCAAATCCCCGTCGTTTACAATCATTATTTTATACCAAGCGGCGTTTAATTCGCCGGCGCCAAGGCAACTGCCGGCGCCTATTTCATTTGAAATATCACCCGAACCAACATACGAGTTGGGTTGAAAGTATATGGGCTGGCAAACCACAATAGCGCCCATACAATCTTGTTCAGGAATTAAACTCGTAACATCGTTAGTGCCTGTACCGCCTAGTTTTGCCTGCAACATATCAAGCACTTTAAGGCGCTTGGCTTCTTCTATTGCAGCAATATTGGGCTGTTGCGCGTAGGCAATGGTAGCCATAAAAGCCAGTAATGAGAGGGTGAAAAGCTTTTTCATGGTTGTTGGTTTTAAACAAATGTACTTAATTGCTAGTACGTTACAAGTACAGGTTTTAGTATGTATCGGCACTAAAACACAAAATTTATCGGCAAAAACTACTCTTTTACAAACCGCCCTGTAGCCGTTTTGC